>CAWFBN010000103.1:0-22833 GCA_963813955.1 uncultured Alphaproteobacteria bacterium
CAAATTAAGCCCGTTAGATCAAGGCATTAGCCCTGTTCTGACGGGCTTTTCATTTGTGGCAAGCCCTTCCCGATCCTTATCAATGAACACACGTATTTTCGATAAGTTAGACGAATACTGGAGACGATCATAAATCCTCGCTGAAAATTCCACGGCACAAAATTGGCACAAAGCGGGACAAAAATCCGGGCTGGCGACGCGGTTTGTTCACGTCATTAAAGGCCATGATTTTATGCCGCCGAAATCGGCCCGTCCTGCCTCTGATTGTAACGGCGTGCTCGCTCCGTCAACCTCGCTGTGCGCGGTGCTCCGCTGCGCTTCGCCCCCTGCGGGTGACTTTCGCTGCGCGCGCCGTTGATGCTAAAACTGATCGGGCCGACGACGCCCCATGGTCGGCTTCGGCAGTCCAAGTGCGCCTCGGATCAATTCATTCGGTTAAAGGTGAGACCCACACCGCAACGCCAGTGCTGGACTCATTCTACTACAGCCACCACCTCAGCGAACTGAAGCCGTGACTTCTCGGCACACGTTCCGGCGGGTTCAGAAAAATAGGACAGCTTTCGAGGGCATCCGCCTCCTCGGTCGCCTTCGGCTCCGCTACGTCGGCATGACGCGGCCCTCACACCTGCTCTGCATCGCCACGCGAAGGGACGCTCTCAGCGAGGCGGATAGCCGAAAACGCTAGTGCGACAACGACATATGTTAGGGCTTGGCCGACACATGCATGGGCCACTGCATCAAAAACCGCGCGATCCCGTGGCATTGACCGGAGATCGCGGATGCGCTTTCTAGACCGCGCTCGATTTACGCGCCCGTCTGGCGCGAACCGGGGGTGCAGATGCAGGAACTCACAGCCGAAGGCTCTCAGATCGTCGAGGGTCTGGCGCAAACCTATTCCATCAGCAGCGATGCGGTGACGGTTCTGCTTCGCGCTCTGGTTGCGGGCAATGGCTATCAGGCGCAATTCAATCATCCCGAACTCGGCGGCATGGGGCAGTGGTCGCAGGGCGGCATGATCATGATTGGCGACATGTTCAATCATGGCCTCAAGAACAAAATCAGCTCGCTTTGCGAGGATCTTTCCAGCCGCTTGCGCAACCAGCCATTATTCGCTCCCGCCGCCAGTCAGAGCCAGACCCAGACCCAGGGGCAAGCGCTCGGCTTCAGTTTTTTCGCGCCGGGGCCGGAATTCAAGCTCCTGGTGGCCTTCTGATCTCGGCGTCCCTTCGGCTGTCGGCGCGCAAAACGACATGCGTTATGCGTGCTTTCCCGCCACGCGCCGGCTGGCCATCCAGCAGGGCGGCAGGATCGCGCGTCTATGATACCGGCGAGCATGTCATCGGCGGCTTTTCCCAACAGCAAGGCGGCGATCGATCGCTGACTTTCAACAGCCAATTCGGTCTGGTTCGGGTCGCCGATCTGCCTGTGGTTTCGCCCGCGCGAAAAACGACGCCCCCCCTCGCGACGTTCCGCCTCGCCCAACGACGGCGGCGCAGGCTGCCGCGGCTCCAGCGGAGCCGGTCACGGTTTCGGCCCCCGCCGCCAAAGACGACATATTCGCGCTAATCGAGCGGCTGGCGGATCTTCGGGCGAAAAACATCCTCACCGACGAGGAATTTAACGCAAAGAAAACTGAACTTCTCAGCCGCCTTTGATCGGAGCCGGCCCAGCCAATGCCGACACGCCAAGCCCCCGAACTCAAAATCCGGGGGCTTTCGCGTTTGAGTTCCCGGAAGCGGAAACGTCTGTCATATTAGCGAAAATCAAAAACGTTTAGGGGGGCCGTCCATGTCCGAGAATTACCGCCAAGGTAGAATTGAAGTCGCCGCGATCCTGCATCGCTTTATTGAAACGGAGGTGCTGGCCGGGCTCGGCCTCGATCCAAAAACCTTCTGGGCGGATCTGGAAAAATTTCTGGCCGATCTCGCTCCGCGCAATCGCGCCTTGCTGGCGCGGCGAGACGCTTTGCAGGCGCAAATCGACGCCTGGCATCGCGATCGCCGCGGCCAGGATTTTGATGCGGCGGGCTATAAGACATTTCTGACCGCGATTGGCTATCTTGCGCCCCAGGCCGCCGAGTTCAAGGTCGGCACAGCCAACGTCGATACGGAAATATCGACGCAGGCCGGTCCGCAACTGGTCGTGCCGATCACCAACGCGCGCTATGCGCTGAACGCCGCCAATGCCCGTTGGGGCTCGCTTTATGACGCGCTCTATGGAACCGACGCCTTGGCGCCGCCCGATCCCGGCGCCAAAGGCTATGATCCCGCGCGTGGCGCAAAAGTCATCGCATGGGGCCGCGCGTTTCTCGACCGGATCGCCCCGCTCGCGGGCGCTTCGCATCGGGACGTCAGTCAATATTTTGTCGAAAGCGGCGGTTTGCACGCCCGACTCGCCGACGGCGGCGTCTGCGCCCTTGCCGAACCGGCGGGTTTCGCCGGTTATGTCGGGGCGGCCTCTGCCCCAGAGATTGTGCTGCTGGTTCACCATGGCTTGCATGTCGAAATCCACATCGACCGCACGCATCCGATTGGCCGGACCGATGGGGCGGGCGTCTCCGACATCGTGCTGGAGTCAGCGCTGACCGCGATCCAGGATTGCGAGGATTCGGTCGCCGCCGTCGACGCCGAGGACAAGGTGCTGGTCTATCGTAACTGGCTCGGCCTGATGACGGGCGAACTCGCGGCGACATTCGACAAGGGCGGAAAAACCGCGACGCGCCACATGGCGCCGGATCGGACCTATATCGCGCCTGACGGCGGCGCCGTGATTTGCCCGGCCGCTCGCTTTTGCTCGTGCGCAATGTCGGTCATCTCATGACCAGCGACGCCGTGTTGATCGACGGAAAGGAAGCGCCCGAGGGCCTGCTCGACGCGATGTTCACCTGCCTGATCGCGCTTTACGACCTGCGAGGCTTGGGGCGATTGCGCAACAGCCGCGCCGGATCGGTCTATATCGTCAAGCCGAAGATGCACGGCCCCGACGAAGTCGCCTTCGCCAGCGACATCTTTGCGCAGGTTGAAGATATCCTGGGGATGGCGCGCAACACTGTCAAAATAGGCATCATGGACGAGGAGCGGCGCACTACGGTCAATCTCGCCGCCTGCATCGCCGCTGCCAAGGATCGCGTCTTTTTCATCAATACGGGCTTTCTCGACCGCACCGGCGACGAAATGCACACCTCGATGGAAGCGGGGCCGATGGTGCGCAAGAACGACATGAAAAGCGCCGTGTGGATCGCCGCCTATGAGGATAATAATGTCGATGTCGGGCTTCGCGCCGGACTGCCGGGCCACGCGCAGATCGGCAAGGGCATGTGGGCCATGCCCGATCTGATGGCGCAGATGCTAGCGACCAAGATCGCCCACCCGCGCGCGGGCGCCAATACCGCCTGGGTGCCGTCGCCAACGGCGGCGACCCTGCACGCCACCCATTATCACGATGTCGATGTCGCACAACGGCAGGCCGAACTCGCCTCGCGCGCGCCGGCAAAACTCTCCGATATCCTGACCTTGCCGCTTGCCGATCGCCCGAACTGGTCGGCGGACGAAATCCAGCAGGAACTCGACAACAATGCGCAGGGCATTCTGGGCTATGTCGTGCGCTGGATCGATCAGGGCGTCGGCTGTTCGAAAGTGCCCGATATTCACGGCGTCGGCCTGATGGAAGACCGCGCCACCCTGCGCATCTCCAGCCAGCATATCGCCAACTGGCTGCGTCACGGCGTTTGCGACGAGCAGCAGGTGATGGAAACCCTGCAAAGGATGGCGGCGGTGGTCGACGGGCAAAACGCCGACGACCCGAATTATCGGCCGATGGCGCCGGTTTTTTCCGCCAGTGTGGCGTTTCAGGCCGCTTGCGATCTGGTGTTCAAGGGCGCGGAACAGCCGAATGGCTATACCGAGCCCGTGCTCCACGCGCGCCGGCGCGAGGCCAAAGCGCGCGGGTGAGTTCGCTCGTGTAATGTCCGCTCAGCGCAGATGCGCCGGCGGCTGAGGATTATTGGCGGGGTTGGTGTCGTATTTGTCGAGCTTTTCGACCAGTCCGGCGCCGACCAGCGGCAGGAGATCGGCTTCCAGCGCTTCGGCCTTGTCCTTGGCGTAAACTTCCGCGCCATCGACATAGCAGGTGAAGAGTTTCTGGTATTTGGCCTTTTTTACCGGGTCGTCGATGGCTGCCTTGGTCCATTTGTAGAGCGGATAACCTTCGACGCCCTCTTTTTCCGCTTCTGCGCAATATCCGGCGAAAGCGTCATATTGGCTGGCGATTCCGGCGCGGTGGCGGGCGAGAACATCGCTCAGCGGCTTCAGCACGGCGTCGGCGGGTTTGTCATGCGCCAGAGCGGCGGCGTCATCGGCCAGCCCGATCCGGATTTGATAGTCCCATTCTCCGCTCATTGGATTAGACCTTTCGTCATTGCGTTGGCCTGAATATGCAGCGGGACTTCCGCGCTTTCAACAGCCTCGTCGAAAGGCGCCCAAAAAATGAGATGTGTAACGGCGCGCCCTCACGCCGAGGGCGGGCAGCCCTTTCAAGCCGCCCGCCGAAATGCCCGTTTTATTGGCTCGGTCCCTTGGAGGCCGCCTCAGCCTGCTCCATTTTTCTCGCCATTTCCGCCTTGATGGCGTCGAGATTGAAGCTCGCGCCGCGCTGCATCGGCGGGTAATCCAGGAAGGTCTGGAGTTCCTTGCCCATCAACTGCTGGACGAAGACGAAGCGCCAGAACTGGATACTTGAACCAGTCGAAATATTGCTGCGCGCCGTCCTTGGTTCCGTTGTTCGGCCAGCCGGTGCGCTCGAACGGATCGAGGCGCAGGTTGGTGATATAGGGAACGTCCGGATGGGTTTTCTGCCCCAGCCAACCATCGGGCTGGTCGATAAAGCGGTATTTGTAGTCGTCGATGCGCACCGCGCCGACCGTGCTTTCGCCGAGATAGAAAATCTCGTGACGGGCGGACGGGCCTTTGCCGGTAATGGCGGCCAGCTGGTTATAGCCGTCCAGATGGTTCTTGTAGGTGCGGTCGCCGATGGTCTTGCCCTTCAGCAATTCGTCGGTGATGTTGGGATTGCCCGCGATGGCGGAGAAGGTCGGCAGCCAGTCCATGCCGGAGAAGATGCCGTTCTGCACCGAATCGGCGGGAACATGGCCGGGCCAGCGCAGCAGCGCCGGGACGCGGAAACCGCCTTCGAGCACGGTGCCCTTCGACTGGGCGAACGGCGTCTGGCCGCCGTCAGGCCAGGTGAAGACTTCCGTGCCGTTGTCGGTGGTGAAGACGACGATGGTGTTGTCGTCCTCGCCCATGTCCTTGATCTTCTTCATGACCAGTCCGACGTCGTCATCGAGCTGCGCCATGCCGGCTTCTTCTTCCGACCAGCCGTTTTCGGAATTGCGCATCGCCTCATATTTCGGCGAAAGATGCGTCACGATATGCATGCGCGTCGGGTTGAGCCAGACGAAGAAGGGCTTGTTGGCCTTTTTCGACTTGTCCATGAAATCGATGGCGAGATCGCGAATCTCGTCGTCCACCGTCTCCATGCGCTTGGGATAAAGCGTGCCGGCGTCCTCGATCTTCTGCTTGCCGATCTTGCCCCAGCGCGGCTGCTCGGTCGGGTCGTCGACATCGGTGGCCCAAGTATGCAGCATGTTGCGCGGGCCGACGACGTTCAGCAGGTTCTGCGGATAATTGGGATGCGCCGGGTCTTCCATCGCATCGAGATGATAGAGGTAGCCGAAGAATTCATCGAAGCCATGCACGGTCGGCAGGAACTCGTTCAGGTCGCCCAGATGGTTCTTGCCGAACTGGCCGGTGGCGTAGCCCATGCGATTTCAGCACCGTGGCGATGGTGATCGCCTCGGCGGGAATGCCGATCTTGGCGCCGGCCTGGCCGACCGTGGTCATGCCGGTGCGGATCGGCAGCATCGCCGGTAATGAAATTGGCGCGGCCCGCCGTACAGCTGGCCTCGGCGTAATAGTCGGTGAACGGTCATGCCTTGTTTGGCGATCTGGTCCAAATTGGGCGTCCGGCCCGCCATCATGCCGCGATGGTAGGCGCCGATGTTCCACATGCCGATATCGTCGCCCATGATGACCACGATATTCGGCTGCTTGTCCGCCGCCCACGCGCTGGACGGCGCCGCCGCGAGACCGAGAGCCATCGCCCCCGCCGTCGCCAAGGCCCTGACTATTTGTCGTTTATGCATTGTTTCCTCCACGCGATTGCGCCTGCAGACGCTAGCCTAAATTCGCATTGTGACGCAGTATTAAACATCGTGGTTGCGAACGGCGCAACGGAGTTGCACTTATTGCGGAAAGGAGGTTGCAGGGCATGATCCAGTCCAAGGTTGGCGCTCGAAGGCGCGCATGCGCTCGGATTAACGAGCGCTTACCGGAGCGAGCGGCTTGCAGGAATTGGCCCCGCTTGTTGGCTGGGATGGAACTATGACGCTTGCGCGCAATGATTTAATTGAGACGTTTGGACCGATCGTCTTTGAGGTTTTTGTTCCGGATTGGGTGCAGCGCCAGGCTCCGGGAGTAAAAACACATTTTGTTGCCCTGATGAAAGACCTCGATTTTCAAAATGCAGTATTTGAAATCGCCTCCGAATCTGTTGGTAATCATACAACCGTATTTGACGTTATACTGAGTAGGCTTTTGATAAAAGACGCTGATGCAACTTTATTAAGATCACAAATATACAACAAGATTACGGACGATATGTCATTTTTTGACGCATTCTTCGGCCGCCACATGACCCAGGGCAACGAGATGTGCCCTTCTTGGGAAGCCTATCATTTTCCGCCCAAGCGCTCATAGATTAGGTGATCTCGGCTTGAACCTCGTCCATATGGAGTGATACAATTGATCGCGTACGCTTAATGAGCGTTGTAAATATAGAAAATGCATCACTGTGTTTTATTACTGCAGAGTCTATCGCATAAAAGCCATTTCCTTTAACAAATTTAAAAATATCGCTATGAGCAGCTTCGGCAGCAACAATACCCTGAAGAAGTGCAATCAACCGCTCATCTTTTTGCAGCGAGGCTTCCCGTACCTGCAGGCTCACCACTAACTCCTGCTTATGGAAGGGATTAAAAATACGAAATTCATAGTAAATTCCCTTACCCCAACCTGTAATAAATATTGGGAGCCAGTGCCGCACAAAATTGTAATCGAAGCTCGCTCCAGCAGGAAGAACAAAATCATTCTTCAATAAAATATTACGCCAAATGTCTGCTAAAAATAATTGCTCGATCATGAGCCCTCTTCGATCTGAGAATATATTCTGTCTCATAGGCTTTTTGAATGGAGATCCACCGCATGCCAGCCATTTATTATAATGCCGCCACCACTCTGAAAACGCCATTTTGAGGATAGGATCATTCCAGATTTTGCGATCGCCGACAGTGTGGATGATTGAAGTGTCCGGCAATTCCCAGGGCGGCAGGCAATTATATTTTATTCCAAAATCGACCGGCACAACGTCATTGGCCACCACCGCCCAACTGATTGAAACCTCGTCAAGCGCGGTAAGTTCCTTATAGTGGTGCTTAATCAAAAAAATCGCATCAGCAAGCATTTTTTCATAAGGAATGTCGTCGGCCATGAATATAACGCCCCCATTTGGAACAGGAGTATTTTCATTGACCTTATTGAAATCAGGAATATTTAACGTTGCGTGCTTGAGCTTGTGATGAAACCGCATGTTTCCGGCTCTCCACTGGATTCCAGATTTCTCAAAAAGCTCTGAGATGTCTTTTAGCATAAATGTATCAACGTCAAGCAATAATGCCTTCTTATATGTCCGAAGCAAAGTAAAAACTAGGGGTTTGGATAACGCCAAAAAAGAAAACCGTCTAATAAAAAAAACAAAATCCTCATCGTTGGCCGCAAGATCAATATCGAACGTATTTTCGAAATCAATTTGCGAATAGTTCCGCAATATAATTCGGCTTCCTCCCAGCCGCTTTGTAATTGCAACGTCGTTTTCCGAAAATCCATCTGCAAATATGACATAATCATAATCGAGGTCGGGGCACTTCTCAGCGATGTTTTGAGCTAACGCCGCAACGGCAAATGCCATGTCACCAGTAGCGAATGAAACAAATGCTGCATTTTTCTTTGTCACATTGCTACCCTATGCGGTTGAGGGTTGAATATCGGACGCACCCGGGCCAAGCTTTTAACAGCCCGACGTTTTTGCGGTAAGCGGACGGCTCTATCGCAAAAAGGTCGCCGCCCCACCGTGTATTTGTCTTGCCGCAAAGGCTACCGTAATGGAGTTCGGCCAAGGCCAATCAATGGGCTGCCCCAGAGGCGCCGACGTAAGAGCGCCAGCGCAGGCTCAGCGATACTACATCAAAAAATGCGCTGCAAGGCGGCTCGCTTTCCAACTGGCGTTGCATCATTATTCGCGGCATTGTTCCCAGCGCTGGCGCAGGTGAAATGATTGGCTCTCCAGTCCAACGCGCGCATCGTTGTTGTTTACCTGTGAAAACTGCAACTTTATGGAAATCGCGCAATGAAAAGAATTGGCGTTCATGTCGTGCTTCTTTTTGCGTTTCCCACTGCGCTGGCGGGCGAGCTTCTCGTGCAGGCGCAGAATCCCTTTACCGGCGCGCTCCGCGACCCGGCCCGCGACGATCTCGTCATAAAGGTCGAGAATCCGCCAGATCAAGTCTCGGCTTCCCCCGCCGCGAACAAGCCGCGACAATACGAGGCGGACAAGTTCATCGCATCAACTGATGCGGGTGACTACGGCAAGGCGGTCAATCGCGCGCTTGCTGCGGCATCATCCGGCGGTGTCGTCAACGTATCGAGCGGACCCCATTCGGTCTCGACCATGATTGTCTTGGCGCAAAACAACGTCACCTTAGTCTGCCGTCATGGGGCAATACTCACGCGCGCAATGCGCGGGGGAGGGGCTGTCATCCTGGTGAAAGGCTCAAACGACGCTGTGACCGGATGCGAAATCAATGGCGCGCAACTGCCTGGCGTCGGCGTTTGGGTAACCGGATCGCATAACAGGATCGTCGGAAATCACCTGCATGACATAGGCGCCGCATCAGGCGGGGTATTCGCAAGGGGCGATCATAGTCACGGCATTGGCATTGATGGGCAAACGACAGGCGCGACGGACAACGTGGTGGAAGATAACCGCGTCATCAACGTTTCCGGCATCTGCATCTCGACCAACACGGTCACTTACAGCAAGGTGCTCAATAATAATGTAAGCAATTGCGGGGCCGAGGGCGTCACGCTTGACACGTCTGTCAGGCCCGAGGTCAGCCAATATAATCTTGTCGAGGGCAATCATATCACCGGGGCCTGCGCAATTGGCGGCGTCGGCGGCATCGGCATGGATGGCGCAAGTAACAATACGGTTCGCAGCAATATCGTCTCGGGCTCGCTGCACGGATGCTCTGGCCTCAAGACCCAGAATAATATTTCGTCCTCGATTGCCAATGAGATTGACGGCAACACCTTCGTCGGCAACGCCGGATATGGCTGGTGGCTGTCTAATTCAGGCGGCTACGACAGCCTGCGCAATGTCGTGGGGCCAAACGTCACAAGCGCCAACACCCGCGGACCTTCGCGCACCGACAATGCTGCGACGACAGAAAATTCAGTCAAGTAGAAAGCTGGGCCAGTCACTCCGTTTCCAGCGCCGCGGCCGCCTGAAGCATTTGGCTCCACGCCGGAATACGAGCGGCTTGGCCCTTGAATGTCGTTCGGAGCCAATGTCGCTGCGTATGCCTGTATGAAGTTATGCAATGGATCGCCACGGTCCGAGCGAGTTCGAGGCGGTCCAGGATCCTGATGCTGGTCAAACCTTCCTCGATATTCTGAGCCAGGTAAAGCGCTACGCTTCGTGTCAGCAGGGCAGGACCCGTCGCAAGCCATACGACATCGGTGTCGCCGCGGTTTACCGCTTCTATGGCCGAGTTTAACGCATGTCCAATCACTGGATGTCGCGGGATTGCGCCGATGAAATTGTTGCCGATGGTCCCAAAATCCTCCTGGTAAAGGAGGAGACTGCAATCTCCGGAATCGATGGTCGTGAGGGGCGCGAGGCAGCGGTCGTCGGCGTCGGCGTAATAGCCGCCTTCGTGATACAAATAGGCCAGGCGGAAGATGTCCGCTTTCATCGCCGGTTCGACGGCGCGATTGAATGCGTCAAGCGCCCCATCGGGTCCGCGATCGGCCAGAAATCGGCGCGCTTCGCTGGTTGAAAACCTGTTGTATGAAAATGTCGGGTTTTTGGCTCGCCATTCGTCGCACAAAGTCTCGACATCGGACGGAATGTCTTCGTCCCAAAATTGCGCGATTTGCGCAGGAATGGATCGCTGCAAAGGCTCGGACTGCTTTGCCGGGAAAGCAAGCTGACCGCTCTTGCGCAGCGAGATGATGAGGTTCAACGCCGCGGGCGTATAGTCCGGCATCTCCATGACAAGTTCGGCCAGACCTGCGACAGGATTGGCGTCGGCGAGGCAATCCTGCAGTCGCTGGAGCCCCACTTTGTCGAGCCGAAATTCGTCGAGAAATTGTCCGATATGGGTCTGTGAGGTTTTGTAAAGCTCCTCCGTGCTGGGTGCGGTGGATCGGGCTGTGTCGGACGGACGCTTCCAAATGCGATTGCGTAGCCTGGATATCGACGCGCATCAGCGCGATCTTCGCGGCCCAATCATTGACCCAAGGGTCTGACGCATTGAACCGCAATCCGTCGACGAAATAGCGGTAGGCCCCATCAAGATCCCACAACGCGGCGGCCAAATGGGCTCGCAATATGCTCACCCGAGCGTTTTCGGGGACGCTGCCGGGTGGAGCCGCATCGAGGAGCCGCTGTGCTTCATCGACCGCGCCGCAATTAATGAGCGACATCACGCGTTGATGCCAAATATCGAAATGGCCGGGAAATCGCGCGCAGGCTTTGGTCAATAGTTCCAGCGCCCCGGATCGATCGCCGCTGTCAGTGCAAATACGTGCTCGCGTGGTTTCTATTTCCGGCGCGGGACCAAACTTGTCTTCACATTCGGCAAGAACCAGAGCAGCCTCCGGCAACCTTCCAAGCCGCGCCAGGGCATGAGCAAGCTGAGAATGCGACCACAGGTTCGAGGAATCGATCCTGATCGCTCTTCGCCAGACTGAGACGGCGCCTTCCCAATCGCCCAGCTGCTGCACGAAAAGCGCGAGTGTTTCTATCGCGCGCGCCCTTCGCGGATTTTCCTTCAAGATCACCATCAGGCGGTCGATCGCCTGAACGGCTTGCCCATCCTGAAACTCTTCGGTCGCAAGCTCGATCCGAGCCTAAATCTCCGCGGCGCTAAGCTCCGCGGCTCGCGCATAAGCGGCGCGGGCGGCGGTTCTATCGCCCGTCATTCGCGCGATATAACCGAGATGCGTATGAAGGCTCGGCAGATTGGGGTTGAGCGAAAGCCTCGCCAAGACAATGTGTTGCGCTTCATCGCGGCGTCCAGCGTCGAGCAATTCCCTGGAGAGTTCGACGATCGCCGCATCGGGAGCCCCGGGAGCCGCTGCCGCCATTTCGAAGAATTTTAACGCCGTCTCACTTTGCCCAAGTTGCCGCGCTATCCGCCCCTTTTCCAAGAAAACCAGGGGATTGCCGTCCTGCAGGGAGAGCGCCGCGTCACACATGGCGTCGGCGTCGGCTAATCGCCAAATTCTGCGATATTCGCTCGCCAAGGCAAGCTTTGCCTGGAGATGGTCGGGTTCGATTGCGGCGGCCTTCTCGAACAGCACCATCAATTCATGCGCCGCCGTCTTGTAGCGGAGATTATTCGCGTAAAAGATCAGGCCTTGCGCGGACTGAGGGTAGCTATCGACGAATGATTTAAGACGCTTCTCCGCCTCATCAAGGCGTCCAAGCTCACGCAGTTCCGTCGCAACTTCATTCACCCGCCAGGCATCATGAGGCTCGATCTCGGCAGCAGCGCGAAAATGCTCGAGCGCCTCGGTCCGGTCGCCGCGCTGTCGCGCCAACAGCGCCAACCCGCGCCGTGCTGGCGCAAAGGCGGGATTTTCGGCCACAACTTTAAGATAGACCGCCTCCGCCTCATCGAGTCGTCCAAGTTCACGCAGCTCGGTCGCAACTTCATTCACGCCACCGGCATTTCGGGTATCGAGCTCGGCGGCAGCGCGAAAATGCTTGAGCGCCTCGGTCCGGTCGCCGCGCTGTCGGGCCAGCAGCGCCAGCCCGCGTCGGCCCGGCACGAAGGCGGGATGTTGGGCCACGAGCTTGCGAAAGACCGCCTCCGCCTCATCGAGGCGTCCCAGTTCACGCAGTTCCGTCGCAACTTCATTCGCCCGCCAGGCGTCGTGGGGCTCGAGCTCGGCAGCGGCGCGAAAATGCTCGAGCGCCTCAGCCCGGTCGCCGCGCTGGCGCGCCAGCAGCGCCAGCCCGCGCCGCGCCGGCGCAAAGGCGGGATTTTCGGCCACGACCTTGCGATAGACAGCCTCCGCCTCATCGAGGCGTCCGAGCTCACGCAGTTCCGTCGCAACTTCATTCACCCCACCGGCATTCTGGGGCTCGAGCTCGGCAGCAGCGCGAAAATGCTTGAGCGCCTCGGTCCGGTCGCCGCGTTGTCGCGCCAGCAGGGCCAGCCCGCGCCGCCCCGGCGCAAAGGCGGGATGTTCGGCCACGAGCTTGCGATAGACAGCCTCCGCCTCATCGAGGCGTCCAAGCTCACGCAGTTCGGCCGCAACTTCATTCACCCGCCAGGCATCATGAGGCTCGAGCTCGGCAGCAGCACGAAAATGCGCGAGCGCCTCAGTCCGGTCGCCGCGCTGTCGCGCCAGCAGCGCCAGCCCGCGCCGCCCCGGCGCAAAGGCGGGATGTTCGGCGACAACCTTGCGATAGACCGCCTCCGCCTCATCGAGGCGTCCAAGCTCACGCAGTTCCGTCGCAACTTCATTCATCCCACCCGCATTGCGTGGCTCGAGCTCGGCAGCAACGCGAAAATGCTTGAGCGCCTCGGTCCGGTCGCCGCGCTGGCGGGCGGCAAGGCCGCGCGACCTGGAATTCGCAGCATCGGGCAGGCTTTTATCCAATCGATCGTCACCCGAAACGAGCATTCGCAACTCCGCGTATTGGAATGCTGTTGGTCATCCACCGCCAAAAAGCTTCGGCCGCTCTTGATAATTGAACTTGTCCCAGTAGGGGCACTGTTCGTTGCCGTTGGTGATCGGCCGTCGAAAAAACGAAGAGATCAAAGCACGGTCTCGTCCAACGCGCGTGTATAGCGCATTCTTCAGCGTCGCCACATCCTTGTCGGTCGCGGCTTTGGCAATTCTCTCACGGATGATCTCTCCCGCGGGGCGACGCTCTTTGAGTACGCGCGCAAAAAAATCCTTGAAAGCCTTGTCACCTTCCTTGGAGGCGAGGACGATGCGCCAATGGTCGCGTACGCCAGGGATGCGCCGTTGCACCTCCAGCGGCACCAGAACCTCGAGCATGATCTTCCGAAAATCGGCCAACAAATCTTCTTCAATAGGGGACATTGTTCCACCCAAGTTCAGGATCGTTGAACGCGCGCAAAGCCAGCGCGGCAATGGTCAGGGTCGGGTTGAAACTGCCGGTCGAACAGAAGGCGCCCCCGCCCAGGATGTAGAGATTTTTGAAATCATGGGAGCGGCAGCGATCGTTGACCACCCCTGTGCTGGCGTCGGCGGACATGCGGAGACCGCCCAGCGGATGGTTGCCATTGATGCCCCGGCCGTTTTCGAAGAATTCGGCGATTTGCGGGCGCGAACCGATCTGGCTGGCGAGCTCTTCCGTCCGTCGCAACGTCTCGTGATCAAGTGGTGAAAGGCCAAGGTCGACCCTGCCGATCGGAATGTCGAACTTGTCGCGATTTGTAGAGCTAAGGGTCAAGCATTTGTTCTCGGTCATCTCGGTCTCGAAGATCATCGAGATACAAAACCGTCGCTCGAAACTCTGCAACAGGTTGAACAAATGCCCACCCCAATGCCCCTTGGCGGCGTGGCTCTGGAAATGGCGCCATGGCCCATAGCCCAAGGTAAAATCGCTGTTCCAGACCTCAAGGGTGACACCGCCCTGCCGTGTTCCAGGAGGGCGCTTGACCCATTCAATGACGCTGGCGTGTGTTGGCCGCCCGCGAACGGGGAAGACGTCCTCTTTCATGATGACGGTATAAGTCACCGCGCCGTGTGAGGAAAAATAGCGCCCGACCAGCGGCGACGCCGCCCCGAACGGGACGCCATTTTGCTGCTCGGAATATTTGATCAGCCGGATATTCTCGAAGGCGTTGCCACACATGAAAAAGGTTTCAGCTTCGATGCAAGTCGGCTCGTCCTCCCCATAGGTTTGGCAACTCACGTAATTGATCTTGCCCGCTTCGTTGTCCCAATCGATCCTGGTCACGGCGGTGTCGAGAAGGATTTCGAACTTGTCGTCGAAGAGAATATCGGGAAGCAGGCGCTCGTTGCCCTTGAAGATCGCCTTCGAAGGGCAAAAGCTGACGCAGGTCTTGGCCCCGACGCAACCACCGTCCTCCACCGGCTTGTTGCGCACGGCGTGCGGCTGCGGCACGAGTTCCGCCATGTCACCGAGGACGTTCTGGAATTTATGATCGAGATAGCTCAGCGGAAAATGCTTGTAGCTAAAATTGTTCTTCCACGGCCAGTATTTGAATGACTTGATCGTGTCAGCGTCAGGACCGGAAACTTCAAGCAGTTGCTCCGCCTTGTCATAGAACGGCGCGAGGTCATCATAGGAAATAGGCCAGTCGAAACCATAGCCATGATAGGATTTGGTGCAAAAATCGTCCGGATCGAGACGCCAGGACATGCCACTCCACATCTGGGATGCGCCGCCGATTCCGTACCACATGTTGTAAATGAAGCTCCAGGGCGGCGTCTCGGACTTGTTCTGGACGAGATCGTCGAAATACTTGCTGTCGCCCTCGAAACTGTTTCGGTAATGTAAATACCCTTTTTCTGAAGCTGGCGCCGAGGTGAAGGATTTCCTTCCACCAAGTATCTCGGTCGAGTTCAGAAGGTCTATATTCGCCGCCCCGTTCAATCAACAGAACTGTCTTGCCCTCGGCCAAAGCGGCCTTGGCGGTCATCAGTCCGGTCAAGCCGCCTCCGATCACACAGACATCGCAGCTTTTTTTTTTCAACCATTCGATCGAGACCCCATCAAATTTTATGCTGTGACAATGAGTTCGCGTCGTTGCCGATCAAGTTGAGAACGAGTTCCGAGCGGTTGCGATCTTACTTTCACAGCGCGACTATGTTGCAGCCACCCGCGCCTGTCAATCAAACGCCACAAAATGTCGAGGAGATTGTCGAGAACATTCAGCGTCTTGTGCGGCCATCACCGGGGGCGATTCGGTAAACCGGCTCGCCTCGCAGGCCAAGGCCGGGATCGGCCGCCGCGTAATCAGGAAATATTTTACCAGCCATCGCCATACAAATTGGTCCAGGCCGTCCTTGTACTTAAAGAAAGCGCCTCGGCCTTCCAAATCACCTTTGTTTCATCAATTTCCCAGTTATAAATCATCAATAAATTGTCGACAGTCTCTACGATTGGAAATGCAATCCATCTAATGGACTCGACAGTCCGTTTTCGGCTGCCAAGGCAAGGCGCTTTGTTGATCGTAATGCTTTTTCTCATATGGGAATGATCATTCGCCAATAAAGGATGCGTATTTAACAGCGATGCCACTTCGGTAAAGCTCGCAGACGCTATTTTTTTGATCTGGTTGCGAAGTTTAACGTGGAACTTTGACGCATCGATTCCAAGTATGGCGTTTGGTCCTAACAGGTAGTCTAATATTGCGAGACACATGACGAAGACAAGCTCGTGGCGACCGTGCTCAATGTGGTCAATAATGATGTCGCGCAGCATATCTACGGGCTGGACGTCGAGCGTACCTTCATCGCCGTGCAGCGAGCACAGTATAAGCCGATTACGCCAGTTGTAATATTCCAGCCATGAACCTGTTTTCCCTTCAAAAGGCTCATGCCAAACAAACAAACCAGGTAACGAAATAGTGTCTATCCCGATAGATTTCAGTCTAAGACCATATTCCATGTCATCGCCCCGAATGAAAATATTCAGAGGCATCCCGACTTGCTTCGCAGCATTTTTAGGAACACAGGCAAACCACCAGGCATTGTAATCGACTTCACGCACCGCATCAAAAAAGGTCACGTCGACGTGGGAACTAGCACGGAGATTCTCTCCCACTTTGACGAGAAATCCCCAATAATCAAGCTTGGCGCCGCCTTCATAAAGATATTCAGGATCCTTCATGTTGAACATCTGGCCACCAACGATGTGGTCAACAACCGAATATGAAACGAATGCGCGAATACGGTCAAAAATGATAGTGTCAACATAGACATCGTCATCCATAAAAATGTGATATTCTGAACGCGACGTATCCAGGCTTTCTTTAAGCGTGCGCGTGAAACCGCCCGCGCCGCCAATATTACTCTGATGCACAATTTTAAAAACAGGATTGTTTAAAACCAATCCCTTAAGAGTGGTCAGTCCCTTTGTGCCTTCGTCATTGTTGACAAATATAACGTCTACGAGCGCGGAATTAGGTTTGCGGACGTAGCGATCAAGCGCTTGCGCCAAATTGGTGACGTATTGCTCTTTCCGATATGTACAAACGCCAAGAGAAAAGGTTGCAACTTTGGGGGGTGGCACGAACGCGCAAAATGCGAGCCTTTCGATTTCCATATAATCATCGGCATAGATGTCGAAAAAGAAACGCCCTGAACCGCCGTCGGTCGGCAGGTATTCAAAGAGATCGAAATGAACGTGGAAAGGAGAGCGCCCCCCAGCAATACCGATCTGGAAGTTGCCGATATGCAGAATCTTTCCACTTGGCGTCGAGCGGAACAACGAGAGCGTTCCGTTTCCGACAGTCATTCCGCTCAGGCTTATAGACTGCAGATCTGTGAATTCAGACCAGTAAGAGGCATAGAAGCTGTTGACGTAATTATTGAAGCCGATTTTTGTTCCCGGGGGTAGAATCAATCGATCAGGTGCGCTTTCAGCTTTACCACGTAGATTGGCGAAATAAATATCTGGAACAAAGGCATAGCCCTTCGAGTTAAACGCAACCTCTTGCAAAAGATACCGATCTAATTGAGCATCAAAAAGACTAATATCATCAGCATTCGACGAAGTATCATCGCCATTTGAAACAGTTGTGTCATTTGTGCTTACGGCGTAGCTTGAATCAATTTGATTTAAGCCGCCTTCGTACAAATCATCTTTGTTCATCGTAAGCACCTGTAAGAACCTGATTTTAAGGGAAACTTAAGCTGAAGAGAGGCTATCGGCAATAGGGTCGTTTTCAAAAACAGCCAGCCGCAGGCTTGGGTGCTTGGTTCTGTTCGTCGACAAAGCCGGAAATTTCCAATGACGTTTGACCCAGGTCTGAACATCCCCCGACCGCCTTCAGCGGGGGCATTTGGAGTGGCGTTATTGAGCCTGATCCGACGTCAAACTTAGTAAAATATGGTGCCGCTTGTCGGATTCGAACCAACGACCCCCTCATTACGAATGAGGTGCTCTACCAGCTGAGCTAAAGCGGCTTACGCAGGGACAAGCTCGCCACCACGCGTAAGCGCCCTCTTAGCCAGATTGAACGCCTTTGGCAAGGCGGCGCAGCTATTCCTTCGCCGCTTTCGCCCACAAATCAGGCCGCCGCTCGCGCGTAAGCTTTTCGGATTGCTCGCGGCGCCAGCGGGCGATCCTCGCGTGATCGCCGGAAAGCAGGGTTTCGGGGATCGTGCCGCCCCTCAAAATCGCGCGGGCGGGTGTAATGCGGATATTCGAGCAAGCCGCCCTCAAAACTTTCCTCGTCGCCCGATTGGTCCTTGCCCATCACGCCGGGCAATAGCCGCACGCAGGCGTCGAGCAGGGTCAGGGCGGCGATCTCGCCGCCGGACAGGATGTAATCGCCGATGGAAACCTCGATCAGCTCGCGGCCCTCGATCACCCTTTCGTCGACGCCTTCAAAACGTCCGCACACCACAACGAGCCCCGGTCCCGCCGCGAAGTCGCGCGCCATGGTCTGGGTCAGCGGCGCGCCGCGCGGACTCATCAGCAGGCGCGGACGCGGATCGTCGGCCCGCACGCCCGCGTCGAGGCTCGCGGCCAAAACATCAGCGCGCAAAACCATGCCGGGGCCGCCGCCCGCCGGGGTGTCGTCCACGGCGCGATGCCGCCCCAGGCCGTGCTCCCGGATGTTGATCGCCTCCAGCGACCACACGCCCTTGTTGAGCGCCGTTCCCGACATCGAGGCGCCGAGCGGTCCCGGAAACATTTCTGGATAAAGGGTGAAAACGCTCGCCGCCCACATGCGTCAGGCCTCGGGCTTTTCCGGCTCGGAGTCCGCTGGCGGCTCGATGATCACCTTGCCGCCAGCGAGATCGACTGCGGCACGATGGCGCGGGTGAAGGGAAACAGCAATGTGTCTCCCGTCGGCGGCGCGACCTCCAGAATATCGCCGGCGCCGTAATTGGGCACGGCGACGATGGTTCCGAGCAGCTGCCCGTCAGCCGTTTCCGCGCGGAGGCCGACAAGATCGAGGCAGTAAAACTCCTCCTCCTCCGGCGCCGGCAGATTTTTTCGCGCGATGAATAATTTTACGTGGGTCAGTTTTTGCGCCGCGTCGCGGTCGGCCACGCCCTTGACCCTGACGACGAGCAAATCGTCCTTGAGCGGGCGCGCCGATGCCAGATCGATAAGCGCGGCCAGCGGAATCGTGGAGGGCGTAATCGGCGATGGTCATCGGGTCCTGCGTATAGGATTTGAGCCGGATTTCGCCGCGCACGCCATGCGGCGCGCCAAAAATCCCGACCAGCACATCGTCAACCATCACCTCTGCCCCCAAGCAAAAGGGCGCCGCCGCCCGAAAGACGACGACGCCCGATTTTTCGCTTCCGAAAAGATTATTCCGCAGCGGCGGCGGCTTTTTCGGCTGCGGCGGCTGCGGCGGCGGCGCGTTCCTGCGCCTTCTTCTTCGGCAGCGCCTTCTCGGGATTATTGCGGGCTTCGCGCTTGATCGCGCCGACGCCGTCGAGCAGGCGGGCGACGCGATCCGTCGGCTGCGCGCCCTTGGTCAGCCAATCCTTGGCCTTTTCGACATCGAGAACGAGACGGGTTTCCGAATCCTTCGCGGCCAGCGGATCGAAAGTGCCGAGCCGCTCGATGAAGCGGCCATCGCGCGGCGAACGGGCGTCGGCCACGACAATGCGGTAGAACGGACGCTTCTTGGCGCCGCCGCGCGACAGACGGATTTTCAACGACATGTTTTCTTCCTTGTGTTGTCCCTTGCGGGAGGTTTTTTCGCCGAGGGGCTGGCTGTGTTTTTCAAGTCCAAACGGCCGGCCCCTCTTCCGGCAGTTCCAAAAGCTTGCCTATCAAGGCGAAGCTGAATTCATTTCTTCTTGCCGAACGGATTGAAGCTCGGCAGGCCGCCAAGGCCCGGCAGGCCGCTCGGCTTGCCGCCGCCTAGACCCGGGAAGACCCGGCAGGCCCGGCTTGGACGAAAAGGCGCCCGGCGGTGGCGCGGACGGAATCCCCGCGCCCATGCCCGCGCCGCCGCCGAATTTCTTCTGCAATTCGGCGATTTCCTCGGGCGAGGGCTGCGGCATGCCGCCGCCAAGTCCAAAAGCCTGCGCCATTTGCGCCATCGGCCCGCGCTTGCCGGCGCCGCCCATGGACTTCATCATGTCGGCGGTGGTGCGGTGCTGCTTGAGCAGGCGGTTGACCTCTTCGACCTTGGCGCCCGAACCGGCGGCGATGCGTTTTTTGCGCGAGGCCTTGAGAATGTCCGGATTGCGCCGCTCCTCCGTGCGTCATCGACAGGATGATCGCGCGCTGCCGCTTGATCATGTTGTTGTCGATTTTGGCCGCCGCCATCTGCTCCTTGATCTTGCCCATGCCGGGCAGCAGTCCCATGATGCCGCCGAGGCCGCCCATGTTTTCGACCTGCGCCAGCTGATCGGCCATGTCCTGCAGGTCGAACTTGCCCTTGCGCATCTTGTCGGCCATGCGCATCGCCTTGTCGGCGTCGATGGTCTCGGCCGCCTTTTCGACCAGCGCGACAATGTCGCCCATGCCAAGGATGCGGTTGGCGATGCGCTGGGGATGAAAATCATCCAGCGCATCCATTTTTTCGCCGGTGCCGATCAGTTTTATCGGCTTGCCGGTCACGGCGCGCATCGACAGGGCCGCGCCGCCGCGTCCGTCGCCGTCGATGCGGGTCAGCACGATGCCGGTGATGCCGACGCGGTCATCGAAACTCTTGGCGAGATTGACGGCGTCCTGGCCGGTCAGGGCGTCGGCGACCAGCAGGATTTCATGCGGTCTGGCGGCGGCCTTGATCTCGGCCATTTCCATCATCAACGGCTCGTCGATATGGGTGCGGCCGGCGGTGTCGAACAGCACCACGTCATAGCCTTGCAGGCGCGCCGCCTCTTCGGCGCGCTGCGCGATCTGCACCGGCGTCTGGCCGGGGACGATGGGCAGCGTGTCCACGTCGACCTGACGGCCGAGAACCGCCAATTGCTCCTGCGCGGCGGGACGCTTCACGTCGAGCGAGGCCATCAACACGCGTTTCTTGAAACGGTCGGTCAGGCGCTTGGCGATCTTGGCCGTGGTCGTGGTCTTGCCCGCGCCTTGCAGGCCGACCATCATGATCGACACGGGCGGCGCGGCGTTGAGGTCGATCGGCTCGGCGTCGGAGCCCAGAGTCTCGATCAGCACGTCGCTGACGATCTTGACGACCATCTGGCCGGGCGTGACCGATTTCACGACTTCCGCGCCGACCGCGCGGGCGCGCGCCTTGTCGACGAAGGAGCGCACCACGTCGAGCGCTACGTCGGCTTCGAGCAGGGCGCGGCGGACCTCGCGCATGGCGACGTTGACGTCCTCTTCGCTGAGGGCGCCGCGCCGCGTGAGCGTGTCGAATATGCCGGAGAGCTTTTCGGAAAGGCCCTCGAACATGAAAATCATCCTTCTTTTGCGAGCCGCCCTCCGGGCGGCGCCCCTCGCGTCAGCTCGGCGTCGCGGTCGCTCCTAGCCGGCCCTTCGGGGCCGGCGAGGGTCTTGCGCGAGCGTTGGTAAACGCTCCCTCGCGAGGGACGGTTCAATGCAAAACGCGCCCGGGGGCGCATCGCGCTGCCGGGCGTTGGCCTCCCGCATCGGATGCGGGTCGGCTGTCGCAGAAAATCGTCTCTACGAAGAGAAGGGAGCTTTTAGCGCCGCAGGGCGGCGTCTGTCAATTTCGCTGATCAAGGGCGTCGGCCAAGCGGGATGTGTCTACAACATTGACCGACTGATAATGCGGTTGGGCGCGGATTAGGCTTCGCCTACAGAGGGTGGGCAGTTATTTCGGACCCGCATAGACTTGGGCTTGGTTTTTGGAGCGGAGCGTAGCGCTCCAACGCTTTCTGCTCGGTGTCGTGAGTTTGCATAGCTGAATACCCGCTCCACACCTTTCACAACTAATTGACTGGAACTAGGCTAGCCACGCTCTCAAGTAGGGCAACATCGCTCGTTTCTAGACGGTCACCATAAACAGCAAACTTATGACGAGAGTCGGGGTCCGTGTCAGCAAAGGCGACAAACTTTGAATTTATAGATGCTTTGAATGGCGTCACCGCGTTGATAAAAAGCTCAAATTCACCATGCCGGCGAACAGCGAAGTCAAATCGCCGCGCCCCGCCGCTCTTGCCAATCAGAGGATACGCCCTAGCAACAGCGCTTTGTCCAAATTTACTAATGAACATCCTCAATTTTTATCGCCAAATCTTTTTCCGTCGCCGAAGATGCCTTTTCGGCAACGCGGTTTGCCGCCACGGCAGAGGCATTGGCAACCGCAACTATCGCATTCTTTAACCACCCACCCTCGACCGATGGAGAGACGATATTATCGTGGATGCATTCGAGATGATAATGAGACGCCGCAATCTCTAAAGCCCTGACGATGGCCTTCTCATCCCGACCGTGCGCCCAAGCCGCTTTATAGGCTCCGCCGCCATCGTGAACGCGAAACCGCCGCCCTCGTTGACGACATAAACATGCACGAATTCATGAGACGGATAAAGGCAATGCGTTGCGATGCGCGCGCCATCTGGCGTTTCGCTGCAAACATTGAAGCCGGAAAGAGCGCTCCGGATCTCATCGCAAAGACTGGCCATATTAGAACAACGCCTCTGGCATCGCGAAAGATCGCTGGTCCGGGGTTAAAGTCAAATTAATTTTCTCGGCTATCCGGGGAGCGCATCCCGAACTTTTTGATTTTCGGGCGGAATAGGCACCCTACACGGCAAATCCCTTTCGCCGCCGTCGAGCACGTAGCCGCGGTTTGTTCGCCCAATCGTGGACATGTGGACCGCAAACCTCTGGCGGAACGCCTAACTGCGCCGCCCATAGCGGGTTAGAGCGTGACAGATTGAACTTTCTACCGGATTTAATCAATACGATAGACGCATCGTTTTCGGTAAATAACAGCCAAAGTGAATGGTTTATCGGAGGCAGGGCTATATGAAAATCGTAGTTAACGCCAGATACAACGTTGTCCGTTTCCGCTATCGGCCAAACGGCCTCCCAAATACGTCGTCCTTTTCCTCGTTGTTTTTCCCCAAATTCAGGAGGAGCACCATCGAGCGTCTTTGGCTGGGCCAAAAATGCGTCAATGAAATTAACTTCGGATGCAAATAGTTCGGCAACATAGTTGTACGCTACCGGTGAAAAACCAGCATCTCGGATCGGCCGCTCAAACCGTTAAAAAGGATCAGTTCAGCGCCCTTACCGTCG
>CAWFBN010000104.1:0-6380 GCA_963813955.1 uncultured Alphaproteobacteria bacterium
GCGACCCGGTCCGCATGAAGAAAGCGCGTCTCTGGCGATTTCGCCTCGACCCTGGCGTGGAAGGCGCAGATGCGCGGCGCGATTTCCTTGCGGAAACGTGAGCCGTTGAACACGCCGTAATGTCCGACATCCTTCTGGACATAGTGCAGGCGCAGGTCATCCGGAATATTGGCGCAAAGATCCTGCGCCGCCTCCGTCTGGCCGAGACCGGAAATATCGTCCTTTTCGCCTTCCACCGTCATCAGCCCAACCCGGCGGATGGCCTTGAGATCGACCAGTTTGCCGCGATGCTTCATCTCGCCCTTGGGCAGCGAGTGGTGGACGAAGACGGTGTCGATGGTTTGCAGGTAGAATTCGGCGGTCAAATCCATCACCGCCAGATATTCGTCATAGAAATCGCGGTGCTTTTCGGCGAAATCGCCGTCGCCCTCGACGAGATGATTGAACATTTCCAGATGGGCGTTGACGTGGCGGTCGAAATTCATCGCCATGAAGCCGGAAAGTTGCAGATAGCCCGGATAAACCTTGCGGCCCATGCCCGGATAAGGGAAGGGCGCGACATGGATGCAATTCTGGCGGAACCAGTTAGGGCCGCGCTTTTCGGCCATCTTGTTGACGGCGGTGGGATTGCGCCGCGTGTCGATCGGGCCGCCCTTGAGCGTCATCGAGGCCGGAACATGCGGGCTGTTCTCCGACTCCATGTGCGCCATCGCCGCCAGAACCGGCACGGAAGGCTGGCACACGGCGAGGATGTGGAAGGGGGGCCCGTCCTCCTTGCTCATGTATTCGCACATTTCGACGACGTAATCGATGTAATCGTCGAGATCGAAATTGCCGATCGCCAGGGGAACCAGCCGGGCGTCGACCCAGTCGGTGATATAGACGTCATGGGTCTGGATGAAGGTTTCCACCGTGCCGCGCAAAAGGGTGGCGTAATGGCCGGACATCGGGGCGACGATCAGCAGGCGGGGCTGGGCCGGCGCCTCCAGCGGCAGGTCGCGTTTGAAATGCAGAATTTGGCAGAAGGGGCGCATCCACACGATTTCTTCTTCAACCGCGACTTCGCGCCCGTCGACGAAGGTTTTTTCCAATCCGAAAGGCGGCTTGCCATAGCGGCGGGTCATGCGCTCGAATAATTCGGCGGAAGCGGCGAGATTGCGGCCGACCGTCGTATAGCTCATGGGATTGACGGGATTTTTCAAGGCCAGCCGCGTGAAGTCGGAGATCGCCCGCGCCGGGGCTATCGCCAATTGAGCCATCTCAAAGAAATGATACGTGTAACGGTTCATGGTGTGCCTCTTTGCCCTGCGGCGCCGTGACAACGATGGCGGCGAACGCAGTTGCTTGCGTGCTTTCGCTCAAGTCCGGATCGCCATGCTAGAGAAGAAACGCCGCTCGGGCAATTCGGAGACCGTCCAACCTACGGGTAGGTCAACGAAAGTTTTTGCCGGTCGCTGCGATGCTCGTCGTAAAGCAGTGACGTTTTTGTGGCTCGCGCGCGCGGCTGCCGCTATCATGGCGCCCAAGGGAGAGCGTAATGTCGCAAATCAAGGTGGCCATTGTTCCGGTCACGCCTTTCCAGCAGAATTGTTCCATTCTCGTATGTCAGGCGACGAATAGGGCGGCTGTGGTCGATCCCGGCGGCGACGTGGCGCTGATCCGCCGCGCCGTCGAGCAGACGGGCGGGAAGGTCGAGAAGATTCTGCTGACCCATGGCCATGCCGACCATGCCGGCGGCGCGGCGGAACTGAGCGAGATTTTTGGCGCGCCCATCGAGGGGCCGCATATTGCCGACAAATTCCTGCTCGACGGCCTTGAGGACGTCTTCCGCGCTCTTCGGCTTCGCTTGCCGCAACGTGACGCCCGACCGCTGGCTGAACGAGGGCGACACGATCTCGTTCGGCGAGGCTTCGTTCGATGTGATCCATTGCCCTGGGCATACGCCGGGAAGCGTGGTCTTCATCAATCAGCCGATGTTGTTCTGCCTGGTCGGCGACGTCCTGTTCCAGAATTCGATCGGCCGCGCCGACCTGCCGGGCGGAAACTACGCCACGCTCATGCATTCGATCGAAGACAAGCTGCTCACCCTCGACGACAAGATGACCTTCATCAGCGGTCACGGTCCCATCAGCACGATCGGGGCCGAAAGATCGCATAATCCTTTTCTCCAGCGACAGGCCTGACGCGCGTTTCTGATCGCGTGAAACGGCCTGAAAGAAAGTGCACTCGCCATGTCCCTCTGCAATATTCTGGTTCATCTGAACGACGGCGAAAGAACGGGCGTGCGGCTGCGGATCGCCGCCGAACTGGCGCGGAGCAGTGGTGCGCGCCTCACCGGCGTTTTCGCCCGCGTTACCGCGGCGCATTTGGTCGGCGTGGTCAAGGACTGGCCGCCGAGCGACTATGTCGCGATTGCCAAGGCGAGCCGCACGGCCTTCGAATCCGCGACGCAAGGGCTCGACGCCGAATGGATGGATCTCAATCGCGGCGAGGAAACGGAAATCGTCCAGCAAATGGTCGATCTCGCGCGCCATTTCGATGTGGTCGTTCTCGGCCAGTATCAGTCCGGCGATCCACTGACGCCGCCGGACCTCCATGAACAACTGATCACCCAGTCGGGGCGTCCGGTTTTGGTGATCCCGCATACCGGCGACTTCCAGAGGGTCGGCGCGAGGCCGATTTTCGCCTGGGCGGATTCGCGCTCTTCGGCGCGTGGCTTTTCGGATGGCCTGCTGCTGGTTGCCAAGGGAACAGAGGCGCTGGTCGTCGGGCTGTCCAAGACGAATGACGCAGGCGCCATCTCTTACCAGAAGGGTTCGCTGAAGCTCGCGGTGGCGCAACTTGTCGCGCATGGGGTCGAGGCGAAGTTCGAGCAAATAACGTTGAGCGAGATCGGCTTGATGGACGCGCTGCTCAACCGCGCCGCCGATCACGGCGCCGACCTTTTGTCGATCGGCGCCTTCGGCGGCTTCCGCTATCCGCTGTTTTCGCGCGGCGGCGGCTCGCGCTACATGCTCAAGCACATGACGCTGCCAATTTTATTTTCGCATTAAAGTATCGATCGATCGACGTTATAGCTCAGTTAACGTCGATCAATCTTGGCGTCCACGGTTCGCAAGGGAACAAAGCTTTTCGATAAATGTTTGGCTCTTGATCGCAAGGGAGTCCAACCATGAAACGATTGATTTTTGCAGCGGCAGCGCTGCCTTTAATCTTTGGCCCGGCCCTGGCTCAGGGAATTCACATTGGCCCGCGCGGAGTGGACGTCGATACGGGGGCGAGAGGCGGGGACAGCGTGGTCCGCGAATACCAGGATGATGACGGTTGCATGGTGCGGGTCATGCGCCATCGTTCGCCCGATGGCGATATGGTGATGCGCAAAACCCGCGATTGCGATTGACGACGAGATCTGCTGGCGTTGTCTCGTGAGATGAAAAAAGGCCCCGCGCAAACGGGGCCTTTATGTTGGCTATCGGGTTGCGATCAGTTGCAGACGCGGACGCGGCGGCGGCCGATCACCTCGCCATATTCGTCGACGATCGGACGGCGCTCCATCCAGCATTCGCCGCCGTAGCCGGGACCTGGGCCGTAATAGGGGCCATTGGCGGCGCCTGCCGCCGCGGCGCCAAGCGCCACGCCGCCGAGCACGCCCGCCGCAACGGCGGGACCGGGGCCGCCCCAGCCGCCGCCACGATAATATTGGGCCGAGGCCGGCGTGGCGACGGACAGGCCGACAGTCAGCGCCGCGAGAGCGCCGAGGGCGGCTTTCTTGAAGGAAACGGTCATCTTGTTCTCCTTGGAACGGATCGAAACTTGCGAATGGGTTGCGGCTCGACGCAGAACCGGCTTGATACGTAACTTGGCGCAGACAGCCTGAACGTCGCCTGAACAACATGGGCGTGCTGCGACGCAGGGATCAGAAAACCCATCATGACGGCAAAAGCATGACCTTCTCCGTTTCTTCCGGTTCCGGCGATCTTGCCGCCGACCGCCGCTATCAATGGGGCCTCGGCGCTGCTGAAAGCGGCGATTTCGACGGGGCCCGCGATCTTTTCAGTCAGGCGATGGAGCTGGTCCCCGCCTGGGCGCCCGGCTGGTTTGCGCTGGCGCAGGCCCTTGAGGCCCTGGGCTGTCGCGCCGAAGCTGTGGAAGCATACAGCAAGTCGCTGGCGCTCGATAGCGGGGACGCGCTGGGGGCCGGCCTGCGGCTGGCGGCACTTGGCGCGCGGGCCATGCCCGCGACGGCGCCGAGGGCTTACGTCCAGGCTCTGTTTGACCAATATGCGGCGAAGTTCGACCGCCATCTGGTCGAAAAGCTCGCCTATCGCGGGCCGCAAATTCTGGTTGACGCCGTGGAAAGGGCGGCGCCGGGCCGGATTTTTGCGCATATGCTCGATCTGGGCTGCGGCGCGGGCCTGGCGGGCGCGGCGTTTCGCCAAAAGGCGCGAATCAGGACCGGGATCGACCTTTCACCGGCCATGATCGAGCAGGCGCGCGCAAAAAACATTTACGACCGGCTTGCCGCCGCCGATCTCGTCGAATTCCTGACCGCCGAACCGGCTGGAAGCGCGGATCTTGCGATCGCGGCCGATGTCTTCGTCTATATCGGCGATCTCGATCCGGTCATTTCCGCCATCGCGCGCGTGCTGGCGCCGGGCGGACTGCTGGGTTTTACCGCCCAAAGCTTTGACGGCGAAGGTTTTCGTATTGGCGACGATATGCGTTACGCCCATGGCCGCGACAGTTTGAGCGACTGCGCCGCACGCAATGGTTTTGCGGTGAAGGAAATCACCGCCGCCTCCACGCGCAAGGATCGCGGCGTGGATGTTCCCGGTTGGGTCGCTGTTTTGCGCAAAGGCTAGAGCCGAGCTTTCATCATATCGGATATAGGCGTTAAGTCTCTGTTTATCATTACGCAATTGGGTGCTGTTGCGCCTGAAGGCGCTCTGGACCAATCAAGGCGGCGCGTTTAAGCTGCGCCTCGCAAAAAAAAGTTTACGGGGTTCGCTCATGAAGAAAGTTTTTCCAGACGCCAGGTCCGCCATGGCCGGGCTGGTCAAGGACGGCATGACCTTGATGGCCGGCGGCTTCGGGCTGTGCGGCATTCCTGAGGATCTGATCGAGGCGGTGAAGGAATCGGGCGCGAAAAATCTGACCTTCATCTCGAATAACGCCGGCGTGGACGGCATCGGCCTCGGCGTTCTGCTGGAGACCAAACAGGTCAAGAAGATGATTTCGTCCTATGTCGGCGAAAACAAGCTTTTCGCCCAGCAATTCCTCGGCGGCGAACTGGAGATCGAGTTCAATCCGCAGGGCACTCTGGCCGAGCGCATCCGCGCCGGCGGCGCCGGCGTTCCCGCCTTCTACACCAAGACCGGCTATGGCACGCTCGTCGCCGAGGGCAAGGAAACCCGGGTTTTCAACGGCGAAAACTACGTCATGGAGACCGGCCTCGTCGCCGACATCTCCATCGTCCACGCCTGGAAGGGCGACACCGAAGGCAATCTGATCTTCCGCAAGACGGCGCGCAATTTCAATCCGATGATGGCGACGGCCGGAAAAATCACGGTGGCCGAGGTCGAACATCTGTTCAAGGCGGGCGAACTCGATCCCGACGAAATCCATACGCCCGGCATTTACGTGAAGCGCATCGTGCACGTGCCCAATCCGACCCAACACATCGAACAGCGCACCACGCGCAAACACACCGCCCGGCTGCCGCTGCGGGAGGAGAAATCTGATGGCCTGGACACGCGATCAAATGGCCGCCCGCGCCGCCAAGGAGCTGCGCGACGGTTTCTACGTCAATCTGGGCATTGGCATTCCGACGCTGGTCTCCAATTTCATCCCCGAAGGCATGAGCGTGCAGTTGCAGAGCGAAAACGGCATGCTAGGCATGGGGCCCTTTCCCTATGAGGGCGAGGAAGACGCCGACCTGATCAACGCCGGCAAGCAGACGATCACCGAATTGCCGACCACCAGCTATTTTTCCTCCGCCAATTCCTTCGGATGATTCGCGGCGGCCATATCGACCTGTCGATCCTCGGCGCGATGCAGGTGGCGGAAAATGGCGATCTCGCCAACTGGATGATCCCCGGCAAGATGGTCAAGGGCATGGGCGGCGCATGGATCTCGTCGCCGGCGTAAAAAAGGTCGTGGTGGTGATGGAGCATGTCGCCAAGGACGGCCCGAAATTCCTGCACGCCTGCAATCTGCCGCTGACCGGCGCGCGGGTCGTGGACCTGCTGATCACCGATCTCGGCGTGTTCTCGATCGACAAGCATGGCATCGGCGGCGCCAAGCTGATCGAACTGGCCGACGGCGTCACGGTCGAGGAGATCAAGGGGAAGACGGAAGCGAATTTTGTCGTGGCGGTGTGA
>CAWFBN010000105.1:0-7220 GCA_963813955.1 uncultured Alphaproteobacteria bacterium
CGGCAAGCAGATCATCCGCGCGGCGCTGGAAGACCTGTTCTGCGGCAAGCTACTGAGCACCCGATGGGCTGCGACGCCTGCTACACCAATCACGCCGAAGCCAATTCCGACGACATGGACACTCTGATGCTGCTGCTGGCGGCAGGCGGCTGCGCCTTTCTGATCACCGTGCCGGGCGCCGACGACATCATGCTCAATTATCAGAGCCTGTCCCTCCATGACGCGCTTTTCCTGCGTCGACCATGGGGCTGCGACCGCGCCGGAATTCGAGGACTGGCTGGCGCGGATGCGGCTTTCGACGCCGCAAGGCCGCATCGTCGATGTTTTCCGCAACGGATTTGGACTGTTGGAGAAATCCGCATGAGCGACAAGATCGTCGGCCTCGATCCTTACGCCGCGCTGCGGGCGGCGACCCCGGCGCGCATCGGCCTCGGGCGCAGCGGCAATTCGCTGCCGACGCGAGCGCTGCTGGATTTCCAACTCGCCCACGCCCGCGCCCGCGACGCCGTGCATGGCGCGCTCGATGTGGCGGCCCTCGCGCAGGCGCTCGTCCCCCTGCCCGCAGTTTGCGTGCAATCGCGGTCGAGAACTCCGCGACCTATCTGCGTCGGCCCGATCTCGGGCGGCGGCTCAATGCGACTCGCGGCAAAGATTGACGGCGATGGCCGAAAAACCCGACGTGGTCTTCGTCATCGCCGACGGACTGTCCGCCAGCGCGGTCCAGACCCAGGCGGCGGGCTGATCGCCGCCAGCCTGCCGGGGCTGGCGGGGCTGAAAATCGCTCCGGTGGTGATCGCGCGTTTCGGGCGCGTCGCGCTGGGCGACGAAATCGCCGAAATTCTGGGCGGAAAGCTTTGCGTGCTGCTGGTGGGGGAAAGGCCGGGGCTCAGCGTCGCCGACAGTCTCGGCGTTTACTGACCTATCAGCCGCGTCCGGGGCGGCGCGACAGCGAGCGCAACTGCATTTCCAACATCCACGCCAATGGCGGCTTGAGCATCGAACAGGCGGCGGCAACTCTGTGCTGGCTGGCGCGGGCGGCGCTAGCCGGCAAACAACCGGCGTGAGCTTGAAAGACGAGAGCCCGCGCCTTCCCACGGCGCCGCTGCAGCCCGAGCTTGCCCCTCAAGCTTTGTGACGGTAAACACAGTCGGGCGACAGGGGAAACTCCAAAATCATGACCATGGACGATGGAATTGCCGATGCCGGCGTAAATGAGGAACCTGCCCGGGCTTCATCGGGGCGTCTCAACCGCCGGTCGTTTCTGTTCGGCTCTGTCGCGGGTCTCGGCGCGCTGGGGCTTGGCGGTTGTGCGACGTCCGACGACATGATGCGCGCCGAGGCGGCGAAGCTTTACGGACCCTTGCCCAACGAGAAATTCCCGATCCCGGCCGCCGATGTCAGCAAGATCGATCCGAAATATTTTCGCCAAATCGTGCGCTACGACAGCAAGGAAGCGCCCGGCACGATTATCGTCGATCCCGCCAATCACTATGTTTACCGCATCGAAGGCGACGGAAACGCCACCCGCTATGGCGCCAATGTCAGTCGCGCCGGGTTCCTGTGGAGCGGCGAAGCTTATGTCGGGCGCAAGGCCGAATGGCCCGTCTGGACGCCGCCCAAGGAGATGATCCAGCGTCAGCCGGAGGCGCGTAAATATGCCAATGGCATGCCGCCGGGTCTGAGCAATCCGCTCGGCGCCCGCACGCTCTATCTCTATCAAAACGGCGCCTACACGCTCTACACGATCTACAGCACCAGCGACCCCGACACGATCGGGACCGGCGTCACCAGCGGCTGTACCGGCCTCCTGAGTCAGGACATGATCGACCTCTATTCACGAACGCCGATCAAGACAAAGGTGATCGTCCTGCCGGCATAGCCAACGCGGAAAATGATGGGCTCTCTACCTTCGATCTTTAGAAGCGCCGCGACCACAATCAAAAAATTATGGGCGCGGTTAATGATTTTCGTGCTGCAAGTGGTCGGAGCCGGCGCCGCCGTTCCGGCGCAGGAACGCGATTCCTCCGACGACGCCCGCATAGCTGCCGTGGCGAAACAATGGTTCGTCGACATGCAGCAAGGCAAGGTCGACCGCTCGCAATATGCGCCGGCTTATGCCGCTCAGATCACCGATGGCGCGGTGCAGGCAATGTCGGGCAATCTCAATCGTTACGGCGCGCCGCCGCTGCAGGCGGAAATAGCGAAAATGCGGAAGATCGGCGGACAGGTTTTTTACGTCGTTAAATTCATGTTCCCGCACGGCGAAGCGACGGCGCTGACGTTTGGATTTGACGGGTCAGGGAAGATTAACGGCGTCGCGGCGGGAGACTGAGGCGCGGCGGCGAAATCAGTTTGCCAAAACGGCAAATCGCTTTACAAAATTGGAAATGTTCCAAGCACTCTTCCAGACCTTCGACGACACCGCCGACCCCTCGCTCGGCGCCTCGCGCTTGCGCGATTTGCGCGCCGCCCTGAAGGCCCAAAACCTCGACGGCTTTCTCGTTCCCCGAGCCGACGCCCACCAGAATGAATATGTCGCGCCCTGCGAGGAGCGGCTGGCCTGGCTCACCGGCTTTACCGGCAGCGCCGGCTTCGCCATCGTCCTGCACCGACAAGGCGGCGCTTTTCGTCGATGGACGCTACACGGTACAGGCGCGCGAACAGGTCAATTCCGCCGCTTTTACGAGCGTCAATATTGCCGACTCCTCGCCGTCGGACTGGCTGGGCGAACGAGGCGCGCAAAGGCGCCCGCATCGGCTACGATCCCTGGCTGCATACCCCGGCGCAAGTCGCGCGATTCACGACGGCGGTCGAAAAAGCCGGGGCCGAACTGGTCGCCGTCGCGGAAAACCCCATCGACATTTTGTGGACCGACCGCCCCGCCCCGCCGCACGGCGCGGTGACTTTGCATGCGCGAAAATATGCCGGCGAGCCGGCAGAGAAAAAGCTCGAAAAAATTGCGGCGGCGCTCAAGTCCGACGCCCTGCTGGTCAGCGATCCGCATGCCCTGGCCTGGGCCTTCAACCTGCGCGGCGACGACGTCGCCCATACGCCAATCGCGCTGGGCTTCGCCCTCATTTTTCGCGACGGAAAACCCGAGCTTTTCCTTGAGCCCGGCAAGCTCAACAAAAAGGTTGCGGCCAGTCTCGGCGCGCTGGCCAAATTGGCGCCGCCCGAGAATTTGCCCGGCCGCCTCGCGGAACTGGCGAAGGCCGACAAAAGCCTGAGCTTCGACGCCGCCACCGCGCCAGCCAAACTGGCCCAGTCTTTCACCGGCGCCGGCGGCAAGCTTGACGCCGCCGCCGATCCCATCGCGCTGATGAAAGCGCGGAAGAATCTGGTCGAACTGGCGGGCGCCCGCGCGGCGCATTTGCGCGACGGCATCGCCCTGACGCGCTTCCTGTGCTGGTTCGACGCCAAGGCGGCGAAAGGCAAGCTCAGCGAGATCGGCGCGGCCGAGGCTTTGGAAAGCTTTCGGCGCGAGAGCGGCGAATTGCGCGACATTTCCTTTCCGACCATCTCCGCTTTCGGCCCGCACGCCGCCCTGCCCCATTACCGCGTCACCGACAAATCCAGCGTGACCATCGGCAAGGGGGTGTTATCTGGTCGATTCCGGCGCGCAATATTTCGACGGCACCACCGACGTCACCCGCACCGTCGCCGTCGGGCGCGTGAGCAGGCGGGCGCGGAAAATCAATACGCTGGTGCTCAAGGGCCATATCGCCATCGCCCGCGCCGTGTTTCCGCGTGGCGCAGCGGCGCGCAACTCGAATTCCTGGGCGCGGCTGCTTTCTGTGGGAGGCGGGACTGGATTTCGACCATGGCGTCGGCCATGGCGTCGGCTCCTATCTGTCGGTGCATGAGGGGCCGCAACGCATTTCGAAACTGGGCGGGGACCACCGCTGGAGCCCGGCATGATCCTGTCCAATGAGCCCGGCTATTACCGTGAAGGCGATTTCGGCATCCGCATCGAAAATCTGGTCGCCGTCGAACCGCGCGACATTGCCGGCGCCGAGCGGCCCATGCTCGGTTTCGAGACGCTGACGCTGGCGCCCATCGATCTTCGCCTGATCGAAAGAAAGCTTTTTTCACGCGAGGAAAAGGACTGGCTCAACGCATACCACCTTCGGGTGCGGAAAAGCCTGGCGCCCCATCTCGACGCGCAAGAGCGCGCATGGTTGAAGAAGGCCACTGCTGCGCTTTGAAATTCCCACCGCATCATTACGAGCGAAGCGAAGCAATCTACTGTGTCTCAGGTCAAGGCCGATTTGAATGATTGGCGTGATTTTATCATGGCGTTGAGAGTTATGATGAGTTTGCGCAAAACGGCGACGAGGGCGAGTTTGTGCGGCTTGCCATTGGCTTTGAGCCGCTCGTAGAAGGCTTTGAACACCGGATTGTGTTTGCTTGCGGTAAGCGCAGCCATGAAGAGGATGTCGCGCAACGCTTTGCGTCCGCCGGTGATGCCGGCATGGTTAAGCCACGAGCCGCTCGCTTTGATGATGGGCGCGACGCCGACGAGGGCGGCAATTTGGCGGCGGTTGGTCCGACCGATTTCCGGCAGCATGGCGAGAATGGCTTGGGCGGATTTTGGCCCGATGCCCTTGCAGGAACGTAGAATTTTGACATTCTCGCTCAAGAACGGGCTTGTGGCGATCAGATCGTCGATCGCCTGCTAAATCGCGATGATTTGCGCGTCGAGGATCGCCAGCACGGCCTGGATCGACGCCTTGATGTTCTCGGCTTCAGCGGTTCTGACCCGACAGCATTCGCTCTGGCGCAGATCGCCAAGCTGGGTCAGGCGGCGGACCATGTCGGCGAGTTGCTGGGTCTGAGGGTCGGGCAGGGCCGGACATGGCTCGTTGACGGTAAAGGCGGCAAATTCGGCCAGCATTTGCGCGTCGAGCGCGTCGGTCTTGGCCAGCCCGGGACAGGCGCAGCCGAAGGCGCGGGCGCGATTGGGGTGAATCCGGCGCAACGGCAAGCCGAGTTGCATGGCGACGCGCATCAGCGCGCGTTCATAGCCGCCCGTCGCCTCGCAGACGAGATTGGCGCAATGCGACCAGGGCCCGGAGAAAGCCTCGGTGATGGCAGCGGGTTCATTGGCGACGCGGCGCTTGCGGCCCTGCGTGTCAGCGATGTCGATCCAACTTTTCGAGATGTCGACGCCGATAAACAAGGGCTCGGCGGGGACGAGCGCGCCAGCGACCATAAAGGCCGGGCGACCGGCGGAAATTGTCTGGTTAGAAATTGCAGAAGAAGAAAAACGCGTTACCATGGCCTCACCTTTCGCAAGAAGGGAAAAGGGTCCTCTGGCACGGGATTGTAAACTCGGGCTCCGGCCCATCCTACCGTTCGTGCTCAAGACCGTCAGGGCAGGATGACGGATCAAGATTGCTTGCGAGCTTGCGCTCTATCCAAAAGCGATCTCGTCATCCTGCCCGCAGCTTCGCACGGCGACGCCGTCAACCAAAGCCGGGGATGCAAGACGTACAATCCACCTTGGCCACGACCGCAAGCCATGGATTGCTTCGCTTCGCTCGCAATGACGACGAAAGGCGGGACCCGAAATGCCCTTGCGCCCCATCTAAGACGCGAAAGAGCGCGCGTGGTTGAAGAAGGCCACTGCTGCGATTTGAAGCTACACGCGTCATTACGAGCGCAGCGAAGCAATCCAGTCTGCGAATCGGCGGCAAAAATGGATTGCTTCGCTCCGCTCGCAATGACGGCGAAAGGCGGGACCCGAAATGCCCCCTCCCATCTCGACGCGCAAGAGCGCGCATGGTTGAAGAAGGCTAATGTTGCGCTTTGAAATTCCCACCGCGTCATTGCGAGCGCAGCGAAGCAATCCAGTCTGCGATGGCGACAAAAATGGATTGCTTCGCTCCGCTCGCAATGACGGCGAAAGGCGGGACCCGAAATGCGCTTGCGCCCCATCTCGACGCGCAAGAGCGCGCGTGGTTGAAGAAGGCTACTGCTGCGCTTTGAAATTCCCACCGCGTCATTGCGAGCGCAGCGAAGCAATCCAGACTGCGACTTCTGGTCAAAACTGGATTGCTTCGCTGCGCTCGCAATGACGACGAAACACGAGATCCGAAATGCCCTTCCCGCTCCCTCGCCTGAAAGCAAATTCTCGAAGAAGGCGATGTTTTTACGCCCAAATTCGATCGCGCATGGCCTGATCGTCTGCGTCACGACCGAGGCTTCGACCGGCGAGATCCTGATGCTCGCCTATGATCAATGAACTCGCGTTGGAAAAAACGCTGGAGACCGGCGTCGCCCATTAACTGGAATTCGCGCTCGCGGGAAACGCTGTGGCGCAAGGGCGATACCTCCGGGCAGGTCCAGCAGGTCGTCGACATCAGCACGGATTGCGATCAGGACGCCCCTGAATTGCGCGTAACCGCTGGCGGCGACTGGCAAAGCGTGTCACACCGGTCGCAAATCCTGCTTTTATCGCCACGTCGAGCAGACGCGCGACGGGCGAAGTCGTCCTAAATCGAGCCGCGCGGACCTGAGCGAGAAACTGGTCGCATTCGCCGCGCAGCCTTTCGGTCTGGCGGGCCAGTTCGGTCACCGATTGCAGCACCTGTTCTCGGCCGATCCGCCCGATTGACGCGAGGCATTGCGCACTTCCTCGATCACCTTGTTCAATTCCTCGGTCCGGGCCGAGGTCACCTGCACATTCTGCGCGATTTCGCGCGTCGCCGCCCCTGCCGAAGCGACGGAGGTTGCGATCGCCGAAGCGAATGCCGTTGACCTCATGCGTCGCTTGCGTCATCGCGCCGATACAGGCGCTGGCCTCCTGCGAGGCCCGCTGGACGCTGGCGATTTGTTCAGCGACGTCGGCGGTGGCGCGCGAGGTCTGTTCGGCCAGCGATTTCACTTCCTGCGCCACCACGGCGAAGCCGCGTCCCTGCTCGCCGGCGCGCGCCGCCTCGATCGTCGCGTTGAGCGCCAGCATGTTGGTCTGCTGCGCGATGCCGGTGATCATCGCGACGATGCCGCCGATGTGATCGATCGCCGCGACCAGTTCGGCCACCCGGTCCCGGGTCGTTTCCGCCTCGCGCGCCGCATCGGAGGACACCGTTTGCGACCGCGACGCCTGACCGCCGATTTCCTCGACCGAATAGGTGAGCTCCTCGGCCGCCGCCGCCACGGATTGCACATGATGTGAGGCCGTTTCCGCCGCCTGCGCGCCAATCTCGGCCTGTTCGCCG
>CAWFBN010000106.1:0-5100 GCA_963813955.1 uncultured Alphaproteobacteria bacterium
CAAGAATTTCGGCGATGGCTTTAAAGGTCGCCATTGGATGAGGGCTGCCAAAGCGATTGCAATCGCCCGGCGGATCGTCGATGAACGCCGCAAGGAACGCGAAAGTCCGATGCGGAGCGACGACGGCATGACCAAGAAAATATTCATCGACGGCGAAGCGGAACCACAGGGCTGCAAATCCGCGAAATTCTGGGCAGGCGCGACAATGTCACGCTGGCAGCCATTGCGCCGGAACAGCGCAAAAACCCCGAGGCCAAGGCCGAGATTTACGCCGATGTCGATGTGGTCATTCTCTGTCTGCCCGACCCCGCCGCCAAGGAGAGCGTGGCGTTGGCCGATTCGCTGGGCGGCAAGGGTCCGCGCATTCTCGACGCCTCGACGGCGCATCGCGTCACTCCGGGCTGGACTTATGGTTTTCCCGAACTTGCGGCTGGGCAGGGCGAAGCCATCGCCGCCGCGCGCAGGGTCGCCAATCCCGGTTGCTACGCCACCGGCGCCATCGCCATGCTGCGTCCGCTGATCGACGCTGGCCTGATTGCGTCGGACCAGTCGCTCGCGCTCAATGCGATCTCGGGCTATTCCGGCGGCGGCAAGCAGATGATCGAGGCTTACGAAACCGGCAAGGGGCGACTTTCGAGCTTTACGCGCTCGATCTGGAACACAAGCATATTCCGGAGATCATGGCCTATGGGCGGCTGCGCAACCGGCCCCTGTTCGTCCCTTCGGTTGGCAATTTTCGTCAGGGCATGCTGGTGAGCCTGCCGCTGGCGCTCGACGATCTGCCCGGAAAGCCGGAAGCCGGCGATCTCGAAGCGGCGCTGGCGGCGCATTATGGCGGCCAGAAACATGTGCGCGTGGTGGCGCCGGAAGGCGGCAAGCTGGAGCCGCAGGCGCTGAACGGCACAAATGATCTGGAAATCCGCGAATTCGGCAATCAGGCGAGCCGTCAGGCGCTGATCGTCGCGCGGCTCGACAATCTGGGCAAAGGCGCTTCCGGCGCCGCCGTGCAGAACTTGCAATTGATGCTGGGGCTTTGACAAAACGAGTTAACGATAGCATAAGCATAAGCATACTGTCGCCATGATCGACGGGTTTACTCTTGGAAAGAAGACGAAGCTTAAAGTCGTACGTCGCCTCACGAATCGGAATCGCCATTCTTTCGGGCTCCACACCTTTCGCAGCTCAGGCGCAGACACTGACGGCCCAGCAAATTCTGAGTGAATTCAACGCTGTTGTCATCAACAATTTCAACTCGGTCGCCGATGTGGAAGGTCGCCTGGTCGCGGCAATATCCAAAGTGGCGCTACATTCTATAACAATCCCAGCGCCCAGAGCGGAGCTTCCACCTTTCGGGCGGTCAACGCTGTCACCATCAGCGGCTGCAACAGATGCAACGTCGATAACAATGGCAATGTCAATTATGTGACCAGCAACAGCGGTAGCTACAATCTCAATGGCGGTGCGTTGAAACAAAACGCCCCCGCCTTTTCGATGAGCGACTTCACGAAGCCGCTGAACTCACTGGTGACGCACTCTGGAAGGCCTGACCGCCAATAGCTCGGTTAATGGCACAGATCTCAACAATTTCACCTTCAATATCAATCCGAATAGCCAAGGCGTGGCCATATTCGACGTCGCCGCGTCGCAACTCTCGACTGCGGCAAATCTGGACTTCAAGGGTTCGGCCAGCACCATCATCGTCAATGTGACCGGAGCTGCTGGTTACGCGTTCGCTCAGAATTTTAATTTCAACGACGTCACGATGACTGCTGGGGATCTCGCCAATCATGTCATCTGGAACTTTGAGAACGCCGGCAGTCTCAATTTGAAATTATGGCAGGGCGCTGTGCTTGCTCCTGACGCGACCGTGACCAACAACTCGCCATTCAAGGCTCGCTTTACGCTTTAAATCTCAACGGGCAGGCCAATTCCACGATCACCCCTTCCAGGGCAGCATGTCCGGCGTTTCAGCGTTCCTGGTCCTGTCGCAGGAGCTGGCCTCCCCGCTCTTCTCGGCCTCCTCGGCTTCTGTCTCTACCGTCGCCGGAGCGCCGCCTGAGCGACCAGCGCGCGCTCAACATAGCGTGATGTTAACGCCGCCCGTTTCGGGCGGCGTTTCTTTGGGACTCAGCGGCCGGCTCAGGCCTTTATGCGCACATACTCGCCGGGCGCGTCGCCGAGTAGCGGGACCCTGCCGCCGCCGGGCTCTCTCGCGGGAACTTTTTCCGGCGCCTGGGCGTCGATCCAGGCCAGCCAATCCGGCCACCACGAGCCGGGATGTTCGTCCGCCTTGGCGACCCAGTCCTCGAACTTGCCGGCAGGGCGCGGGCCGGTCCAATATTGATATTTCGGCTTGGGGCCGGGCGGATTGACGACCCCCGCGATATGGCCCGAACCGCCCATGACGTAGCGCATCTCGCCGCCGAATAATTTGGCGCCGTTGAACACCGATTTGGCCGGCGCGATATGGTCTTCCTTGGCGGCAAGATTATAGACCGGGATGGTGATCTTGCCGAGGTCGAGCACCTCGTCGCCGAGCTTCATCTCCTTCTTGGCGAAGCGGTTTTCGAGATAGCAATTGCGCAGGTAATAGGAATGATTGGCGCGCGGCATCCGGGTCGAATTGGAGTTCCAGGTCAGCAAGTCGAAGGCCATCGGCTCGATGCCCTTGAGGTAGTTGTTGACGACATAGGCCCAGATCATGTCGTTGGGCCGCAGCATGTTGAAGGCGTTGGCCATGGACCGGCCTTCAAGATAGCCGACCACATGCATTTCATTTTCGATTTCCTTGATCCGGTCCTCGTCGGCAAAGACTTTTAGATCGCCGGGTTCGCTGAAATCGACCTGGGTGGTGAAGAGCGTGGCGCTGTTGATGCGGTCGTCGTGCTTGGCCGCCATATAGGCCAGGTCGCGGCGGCCAGCGTGCCGCCGACGCAATAGCCGACAGCGGTGACCTGCTTTTCGTCGGTGATTTTCTCGACCTGCTCCAGCGCCGCGAAAACGCCCTCGCGCATATAGGCCTCAAAATCCTTGTCGGCGTGGCGCGCGTCGGGATTGATCCAGGAGATGCAGAAGACGGTCAGGCCTTCCGACACCGCCCAGCGGATGAAGCTTTTTTCGGGATTGAGGTCGAGGATATAGAATTTATTGATCCACGGCGGGATGATCAGCAAGGGCCGCTTGTAGACCTGCTCGGTGGTCGGCGTGTATTGCAGCAGTTCAATCAGGTCGTTGCGGAAGACCACCTTGCCCGGCGTGGTGGCGAGATTGACTCCCAGTTCAAACTTGCCGCCGCTGGTCTGGCGGATGCGGAGATTGCCGTTGCCGGCCTCCATGTCCTCGGCCAGCATTTTCATGCCGCGCGCCAGATTTTCGCCTTCGGCCGTCCAGGTCGTGCGCAGGAGTTCCGGGTTGGTCAGCAGGAAATTGGAGGGCGAGAGCGCGCCGGCCATCTGCTTCACATAAAACGCCGCCTTGTCCTGGGTGCGCTTGTCGATCTCCGCGTCCTCGACCAGATGGGTCGCCCAGTTATTGGCGATGCCATAGGCCTGACGCATGAAATCGAAGGCCGGGATTGTCCTGCCAGTCAGGGGACGAGAAGCGCTTGTCCTTGGGGTCGGCCGGCAGATAGGGCTTGTCTTCCTCGCCGGAAAAGCGGCGCAGGGTATTGGCCCACAGGCCCAGGAATTGCGTGGACAGAGCCGATTGCGCCTCGATGGTGCGGCGCGGGTCGGCCAGCCAATATTCGGCGACATGGCCGAAGGTCTTCATGGCGTCGGTCACATCGTCGGCCATGCCGGTCTTGACCTTGCCCTGCTCGACGGGCTTGACCATCGCCGCCATGGCCTTGCCGAATTGCTCCATCGCTCGCGCGATGTTGTCGGCCATGCGCTCGAATTTGGGCGCGGCGGGTTCCGGCGTCGCCTGCGGCTGCTCCGGGGGCTTGGCGGGGGGCGCGGCAGGTATCGGCGCAGGGGGGACAAGCGGAGCGGAGGCGACGGCGCCGCGCAGGGGCTTTGGCCGCAGGCTTGGCTTTCCGGGCAGGCTTCGCCTCTGCCTTAGGGGCGGCGGGCTTGACCTTGGCGACTTTGATCGGAGAAGCCGCCTTGGCTGCGGCGGCCGGCGCCGATGCAGGCTTGGCAGCTACAGGCTTGACGGTTGCCGGCTTGGCTGTTTTCCGCGCGGGTTTCCTGGAGGTCGACGCGGGCGCGTCGGCGCCGCTTCGCGCAGCCGCTGCCACGGGCGATTCGACCGGACGATCGGCCTGGGAAATCCTGACTCGACATGACGTTCCCTCACTTTATGTCGGGACTGATTTCAGGTGGTTGAGAACCCATCGTCCCGTTTCGGACATAATAAGACTTTATGCGACAGTTTGAGCAATGATCCGAAGGAAGCAGTTCTTAATGCTAATGTACGCGACTGTTGACGAAAGCCAAGTGGCCATGATTGTCGATTTGATTCCGCGTATTTTCGGCAGGCGAGGAAAGATGGCCCAGAAATATGTTCAAATAATGCTCGTCGCTTCTTTCGCCGCGGTGCTGGGCGCAGCTGCGGTTTCGCGCAAACTCCCCAGCCAGCGCCAGCCCAGCCGGCGGCAGCCCAACCGCGCCAGCCCAGCTGGCTCCGGTTCCACCGGCGCCAAACCCCTTTCGCGCCGTGACCGATTTCATGGGGATCACCACCGAATCGGGCGAGGCGCCCGAATTTCATCCGCCAGACCCGCCCCGACGCGGAAAAAATGGATTATTCGCATCTGACCGGCGTTGACAAGCCGCGCATTGCGGTCAAGACGCCGGAGCAGGTCGAGGCCGACAAGGCGGCGCTGATCGCGACACGCGACAATGCCGACGCTCGTCGCAAGAAATTGACAGGGCGAGAAGATGGAAGCCGTCGCGCCCAACAAGGCGCCGCGGGCCAAGCCTTTCTAAACCGGCGCGTTTTAACGTGCGTTCGGCCACAAAATCCCTGACATTAGCCCTGCGCGCGTGCTAATCACGGCGTTTCCCCCGGCGTCCGGACGCCAGATGATTCCGGATTTTAGCAAGAGGACGAGGTTGATGAGCGATTTTTATCGCGTGCGGCGCCTGCCGCCTTATG
>CAWFBN010000107.1:0-5289 GCA_963813955.1 uncultured Alphaproteobacteria bacterium
TTCGACGATTTTCTGCTTCTTGCGGGCCTCGGCGGCCTTTTTCTGCTCGTTGAAACGGAATTTTCCGTAATCGAGGATTTTGCAGACCGGCGGATTGGCGTTGGGGACGATCTCCACCAGATCGAGCCCGTCTTCTTCCGACAGGCGCAGAGCTTCGACAATGTCGATCACCCCGCGATTCTGGCCTTCCGCATCGATCAACTGGACTTCGCGGACGCGAATTTCCCGGTTGGTGCGGGGTCCCTCCTTTTGCGGAACCGGGGGGGCTTTCATGGGACGACGAATGGCGTGTTCTCCTTGGTAACATGGACGATGCGGCCCGGCGGTCGCCGTTTGCGCAAGGCCCCGCGAAGGACCCTCTACGCTACAGCAAAACCCCCCGCGACCGAAACCACGAGGACCGAACCGAGTTTTAGAATGTTGCAAAGCGCGACAAAGTCAACGGCGCATTTGGCGAAAACCCGCGAATTTGACTTAAATCACGACTGGACGCCCGCGAAGTGGCGAGCGTAAACACTCAGCGTCAGCCCGCACATGCGCTCCGCGGAAAAATTCCGGGCCTGAGCGCGGGCGCGGCGGGCGAGCGCTTCGCGCGCCGAGGCGCCGAGGCGCAAGGATTCCTCCACCGCGCGCGCCAGCGCCCCCGGCTGGCCGGGCGGGATCAGCCAACCCGTGCGCATTGCTCCCTCCACATCAGGCGGCGCGCGCAAAAATTCGGCGCCGTTAGGGCCGCGCTCCTGCTGCAACAGCGCGACCGGCGCGCCCATGGCCTGCGCTTCGATGCAATACCCGGCTTCACGGGCCGGAATGACCACCAGGGAGGCGGCGAGACAGGCGGCGGCGCGGTCCTCGCTCGCGCCTGGCATGTCTCCATGCAGGATAACTCCGGTCAGGCCCAGCCGCTCGACCTCGGCCTCAAAATCGTCACACGAGTTCGTCGTCCTCATGCAGCCAGACAAACCGCGCGTCTTGGCCGGAATTGGCGAAAAATCCCTTGGCCTTGAGCTGCGCCGCCGCCGCCAGAAAAAGTTTCAAACCATCCGCCTCAAGGCCGAGTGCGACGATCAGCCTCTGGTGCGGTTGCGCGGAAAAGACTCGCGCAATCGCCGCACCCGGCCGGTTTCCATCAGGTCGGGGGAGAAGCTGCGCAGATCGACGCCGCGCAAGCCGCGAAACAGCCGCCGCGCGGTTTCCGGCCGCTCCTTCGCCGCCGCGTCAAGCATCTCCTGCGAAAAGACCACGACCGAATTGGCGCCCAGCGCCAGCGTATTCTGGCCGCGCTCATATTCGGCGACCAGCGGAATGCGCTCTTTTCGTGCGGCGTAAAAGGCTGGCCTCAACGCCGCCGAACCACGGACATGGATGAGTTCGACGCCTTCGCGAGCCGCGAGTTTCGACAGCCGGCGGCCATTGAGCGCCGCCGTCCAGGGATTTCGCGCCTCCGCCGCATAGGGCAGGAAAACCCCGCCGCGCGCCTGCAATTCGCTGACCAGCGGCCCCGGCGCGCCGGCGACCAGCGCGCGGGCGCCCGCTTCGGCCAGCGCCGCCGCGACTTCGACGCAAGCGAAGGCCAAGGGACTGGCGTCGAGCGCCGGCGCGATCTGCAGGACCGTGCGCCCGAACAGAAGCTGACGGTCAATTTCCTCTTCCGCGCCCCAAGGCGTCATGCGGTCTCCAGATGTGGTGGCTCGGCGCGTCAGGTTGGGTGTAGATTTCGACGAATCAATTTTCGGGGTCAGCTTACCCATGTGCAAGACTGAATCACAAACCGCCGAAAGCCAAACCACCAAAACCGTGTTTTTCGAAACGGTCCCCGGAAAACCGCGCCTCGCTACGCTGTCGCGTCCCGCGTCGGCGGAAAACGCGGAAAACGCCTTGCCCGGCCTGTTCTGGCTGGGCGGCTTTCGTTCCAACATGCGCGGCCTGAAGGGCACATTTATCGACGCACTGGCGGAGCGCCAGGGCCGCGCCTTCCTGCGCTTCGATTATTCCGGCCATGGCGAATTGGAAGGGGAATTCGCGCAAGGCGCGATCGGCATCTGGGCGGCGGAAGCTTTTGCGGTTTTTTGCGCGCTCACCAAAGGCCCGCAAATCGTGATCGGCTCCTCCATGGGCGCCTGGGTCGCCCTGCTGCTCGCCCGCGCGCTGGCTGAGGCCGGCCAGAGCCATCGCCTCGCCGGCATGGCGCTGATCGCCCCGGCGGTCGATTTCACCGAGGATCTGATGTGGCCCAGATTGCCGGACGCCGTGCGCCGGGAGATCGAGGAAAAAGGTTTTTGGCTGCGGCCCGCCGATGCTTATGGCGAATCCTATCCGCTGACCCGCCTGCTGTTCGAGGATGGACGCGTCAATCGCCTGTTCGGCGGCGAAATCAGAAGTTTTTGTCCGGCCTTCATTCTGCAAGGCATGGAGGACCCCGATATTCCGTGGCGGCACACCATGAAGCTGGTCGAACATCTCGCCGCCGATCCGGTCACGGTGTCGCTGATCAAGGATGGCGATCACCGTCTTTCGCGCCCGCAGGATCTGGCCGGGCTGGAAAAAGCCATCGCGTCGCTTGACGAGGTTTCCGCGAGTAAAGAGAACGTTAACCCTCGTCGTGCTTCCCTTGACAGGCGACGGTGACGCAGCAGAAACTTTGCAGGCGAATCACCAGGCGCGCCGGGCCTTTCGTCCTGATTTTTCGACGAAAAGCGGCGGAAGTTTTAGGGAAACACAGGAGGCGTCCATGTCGCTTGCAATGCAGCCGGACCCACAAGTTCTCGAATGGTGCCTGCCTGTCATTTACGATTGCCTGACCGAATTTTACCGCGATCTTCTTCAATCGGCGGAGGAAGCGCGCAAAACCATGACCGAGCGCCATTTCGTGCTGTGGGCCTCGCTCGTCCAGGGCGATTTCGATCACCTGCGCACCGATTTCGACCTGCTCGCGGCCCAGGCGCGCAGCCTGAAAATTTACTTCCCGGCCTGCTGGGCGGCCGACCGCGACGTCGCGGCGGAAATCCTCGACATCAGCCTGCGCCGCTTCCGCCGCATGCCGCGCGACGCCCGCGCCAATAATGCGGCGTTGCTGGCCCTGCTGATGCGCTTGCAGAATGAGGAAGCCGGCTATGCCGCGCCGCAGGAAATCGCGGCGTGAAATTCTTTTCGGTGACGTTTTCTTGAAACTTGGCCACGGATGCGGTTGACAGGCCCCCGCCCCCCCGTAGATAACCCCCCGGGCCCAGGTGGCGGAATTGGTAGACGCACCAGCTTCAGGTGCTGGCGCTCGCAAGGGCGTGGAGGTTCGAGTCCTCTCCTGGGCACCACTTTACAATCTCTATCTGTCCGAGATTGTCCGCAACAGACTGAAAACACTAGGAAAAAGGCCCGGCATAGCGTCCGGGCCTTTCCCTATTTGTCGTAGGACGCGGCGCCGCGCGGCGGGGCGTCGCGGAAAGTTACCGATCCCCCGCCGTTCCTTTTTGCCTCAAGGATCAGGGAAAAGAGCAGTGAGGCAGATCGCGGGGAATTGAATTCGCGCGGTTTCGAAACGGCGCGCACTGTGGATCCATTTGCGACATAGCGGCGTTCTCCGGGAAAGAGGGTCCGCGCAATGCGGCCGGCATCGGGGGGTATGAACGATGGATACAAGCTGGTCTTGGATTATCTGGGTTTGGATTATTGGTGCGCCGGTCGTCGCGTTTATCGCGCTGAGCGGGCGAGGGTTTCGCAGGCCGCAAGGTAGCCACGCCGCTCACCCGTCAGACGAGAGCAAGACGACACCGCCGCCACCCGCGCAACAGCAACGGGCAACAGTGGCCGATGACAATAGTGGCCGATGAGGCATTTGAAGCGGATCGAACGTAAGCCAGTTCGCCGCTTCAATCGGGCATAGCACTACGAACGCGTTTTTTAGCGCGCCCGGTTAATCCTCATCCCCCGACAACCGCTTCAGCCAGGCCGTGTCGGCATATTCATAAACTTCCACTATCTTCGAGTCCCGAAACGTCACGAAATCCGCGAAAATCAATTTCGAGACGGCGGCGGTGCCGTGATGGCGGACGACGACGCTGCCGCGAACGCCGACCTTGTCGCCCTCGACGACGATATTGAGGATTTTGCGCTCGCTGCACTCGACTTCGCTGTCGATCCGCCGGAAATGGTTGAGGATTTGCTCGCGTCCGCGAAAGGCCCCGCTCGCGGATAGTCGCAAATGCGGCCCAGCACGTAAAATACCGCGTCTTCATGGAAATATTCGACGCATTTGGCCGGGTCGGCGCGCGCCTCCAAGACCTCGACAATCAATTCGCGCGTCCGCCCGTTGGCGGTTTCGGGCAAAAATATCGAAGTTTTACGCGCCGTCATGGTGGCACCCGCTCGGTCAAGGCGAGGATGCTTTACCACATTTGGCCTGTTCGGAAAAATCCGTCAGTAAAATCCGCCAGAACAGGCTCGCCCAGACCGCGCAGCCCACCGCCGCGGCGCCGGCGAAAAACAGGGTCGCCAAAGCCCGGCGCAGACGCGACTCGGTCTTGGTCTGGGCGATGCGCCAGCCGAGCCACAGCGACCACAGCCCCGCTCCCGCCAGCAGCAGCGCCCGCGCCGGGCCACCAGCGAGGAGGTAATGCCCTCCGCCTTGAGCATGGTCACGGTAAGCGACGACAGGCCGAGGAAAACGCCGCAGCCCGCCAGTGGAATAAGCCCCTGCGCAAAATGGTGGAAACGCGGCCATGACCAACTTCCGCAGGCGCGCGTTGCGGCGGCCAGACACAGCCCGGCGGTTGCGCTGACGGCGACGGCGACCCCGAGCATATAAATCACCAGCACAACACCGTCGAGCGGCGTCATCGTGTCGTTGAGTTGGGGATAATTGGTCAGGAGGAACCACGGCAGAACCGGCTCCAGCGGCCAGATCACGTCCCAATCGACCAGTTTTTCCGCCAGCATCTGGCGCAGCGCGACATAGGCGGCGGAATTGCCCCACAGAAACGCCCCGGCCGCGAGTCCGAGCAGGCCGAACAAGATGAGGGCGCTTTGGTATTTATTCGGCATGTCGCCGCGACATGGACGATTTCATGATTGGGCGAGCGCCGCGCCAACACCACGGCGCCGCGAAAATCGCTGCATCGCCCGCACATATGGCAGGCGCCGGCTCCGCGCATCGTCCGCACCGCCACCAGCGGCGCGCAATTCATGGTCTGGGGATAGCCGCCATGCGGCTTGTCCCACGCCGCCCAGGCCTCGCGGTCGACGCAAAAATGCAGCGGCGCCAGCTTGGCGAGCATATTGAATACGCCGGTGAGAGAG
>CAWFBN010000108.1:0-3241 GCA_963813955.1 uncultured Alphaproteobacteria bacterium
TTCTTTTTCTGCACCCCAAGGATTTCAATGGCGTGCTGGTAGAAGTCGAACAGGTCTGACGTTCGGTTCGTCTGGAGACGGAGCAACTCGGGAGGGCGGGAAATGTCCGGTTTTAATTTCACGCCCTTCCCGCTGCCGATGGCGCTGGCGATCTATTTCACCGCCTGGTGGGTGTGCCTGTTCGCAGTGCTGCCCTTCGGCGTGCGCAATCATGGCGAAGAAGCAGAAAATCTGCCGAAGGGCGCCGACGCCGGCGCGCCGGTCGCGCCGCATTTGGGGAAAAAGGCCGTGGCGACGAGTTTGCTCGCGGCGGTGGTTTACGGCGTTATCGTTTTGGTGGCGAATATTTGGGGCTGACGGTCCATCTGGCGCCGCGATAAATTAGTCGATCTTGCGCCGGTGAATGACCGCCATGCCGAGAACGGCCATGGCCATGGCTTGATGCGCCATCGCCGCCCACAAGGGCACGACGAGAATCAGCGTCGTGATTCCCAGACCGGCCTGGACGAAAACCAGCGCGGCGAGCAAATCGGCGCGCCGCGCCGCGCGCTTGCCGAGCGTAGGCGCCCGGGCGTGAAGGGCATGCAGCAAGGCCAGAGCCAGCAGCAAATAGGCCGTCATGCGGTGCATGAACTGGACCAGCGTGGCGTTGTCGAGGAAATTGGCCGCCCATGGCGTCAGAGAAAACAGCTGATCGAAAGGCGGAATGAAATGGCCGGCCATCAGAGGCCAATCATTATAGACGAGGCCGGCGCGCAAGCCCGCCACCAGGCCGCCCAGGCCAATCTGGATCAGGGCTAAAACCAGAATCGCGCCGGCTTCCCGGCGCAGGCGCGCCGCATTGGGCCCGAGCGAATTGCGATAGCCCGGCACGAGGCCCGCGGCGGTCCATAGCACGGCGGCAAAGGTGATGCTGGCGAGCAGCAGGTGGATCGCCAGCCGTTCCTGCGCCACCTCGACGCGGTTAACGAGGCCAGATGACACCATCCACCAGCCGACAAAGCCTTGCAGCGCGCCCAACGCAAAAATCCCGGCCAGCCGCCAGCGCAGCCCGCCGACGATTTTGCCGCGCAACAGAAACCACAGGAAGGGCAGGGCGAATACGACGCCAATCAGGCGCCCGAGCAGCCGATGGCTCCACTCCCACAAATAAATGGTCTTGAACCGGGCGAGGTCCATATCGGGGAAGAGTTCCCGATATTGAGGAATTTGCTGGTATTTTTCGAAAGCCTCGCGCCATTCGCCTCGGTGCAGCGGGGGGATGACGCCCGTCACCGGTTTCCACTCGGTGATCGAAAGGCCGGATTCAGTCAGCCGCGTCGCGCCGCCAACCACCACCATGGCCAGAATACCGGCGGCGACGATCCACAGCCACAGCCTGACGTTGCGGAACGGGTCTGGCGTCTGCTCGCTCGCAATGTGAGTTTTCTGCAGCATGAAGCTTTCCCCGGCATTTACCCGTTTCTAAGGCCAGTTGCCGTGGACGCAAACAAAAACCGCACCGGCCCAAGAGGTCGGTGCGGCAAGCACAGGAAGGAAAAGGCTCAGTTGTCGTCTTTTTCGTCGGAGTCCCCGCCTTTGGAGCCTTCGTCTTTCTTGTCGCCCTTCTTCATGCGATGGCGCATCATGTCCTCGAACTTCTTCTTCTGGCCGTCGTCGAGGCTGTTATAGAAGGCGACGAGCTTGGGCGTCGTGGCCTTGAAGGCGTCGAGGCGGCGCTGCATCTGGGCTTCGCGGAAGGCCAGCTTTTTCGGGAAGGTCGAAACATCCGGCTTGCTGTCGCAGATCGCCGCCTTCTGGTCGGCGCGAGCCTTGGCGCGGGCGTCCTGCAAGTCCTTGAACGCGGCCTTTTGCGCGTCGGTCAGTTTCAATGCTTCGCCGATACGCTCGGCGCGCTTGGCTTGCATTTCGGTGAATTTGTCACTCTTGCCCAAACGCGAGCACATGCGCTCGATGCGGGCCTCTAGTCCCTTCTTTTCGTCCGATTCGGCGCGGGCCGGCGCAAGGGCCAGCGCGCCGATGGAACCGGCGAGCAAAACGGCGGAAATTTTCAAAACACGCATTGCGTTCTCCAAAAATTGACCTCTACGCTTGCGCATCAAGGCGAGCGTAAGCTTGTATTTGCGCCGGGAGGCATGAACTTGTAATGAACGGCTCTGCTTGGCGCGAGTTCCGTCTGAATGCGTCACGCAAGGAGAAAGTTCAATGCGCAGTCGCCAGCGAAAACTGATCGGCACGATCATCATGCTCTCGTTCGTCGTGGTCTACGCGCTCATCGCCATGGTCGTGGCGCAGGCGACCGCGATGAAAATCAAATCCCTGTTCTTGCGCACAATCATTTTCGCGCTGCTCGGGCTCGGCTGGGCGGTCCCGATGGTTCCGCTGATCAGCTGGATGGAAAAGCGCGATCCCTGAACCATCCAGGGTAATGTCGTCGATCGGCTGTTGGCGCCGGCGCTGTTTGGCTATTGACCAGCGCAGCGAAGCCTAGTAATTCCCGTTGGCCCCGAAAGGGAGCGCGTAGCTCAGCTGGTAGAGCATCTGACTTTTAATCAGAGGGTCATGGGTTCGAGTCCCATCGCGCTCACCACAAACCCCAGGTATTTCAACGATTTGGCGGTTTGCGGTGTAAGAGGCCTGATAGAAGATAAGGTCCGGTTTGCAATTCGGTTTGCAAAATTCTCAAGCAAAACAACCCCAAAATCCCCGGTCCATCTGAGGTTTGCAGAGGCTGGGAATTTCCATCCATGCGTGATTCTGCAAGCTGGCTCCGTCTGGATGAGCCGCAACTGCAAACCGAATTGCAACTCGGGCTGGCGAGATATCGACGTCGCCCTCGATCTCAGCATCCAGGTTGACAGCCATGCCTCTCGTCAAGCCGCGGCGATGCGTTAGCGCAGGACCGGGAGATCTGCGGTGGACTTGTGCCGCCACGCAGACAATGAAGACATGGAATATGTCCAACAGAAGCATCGATGAAGTTTCCTCGCTCATTTCGCACCAGCTTCCACCCGAGGCCCCGTCATGGAGCGACGTAGGGATCAGGCGGTTCATAACCGGGGTCCGGCCTGAACTTCTGGACGATTTTCTGGCACTTGCCGAAGCCGAAATACTCTGCGCGAAAGATCCGGGACCTTCGCATAAAACCGTGTCCGCCGAACCCGGGGATTCGAAGGAGTGGGCAGGACGCGGCGAGGCCCAACAAAGCCCCGATCCAGGGGATAAGGCGGTCTGGGGCCAG
>CAWFBN010000109.1:0-4860 GCA_963813955.1 uncultured Alphaproteobacteria bacterium
GCGACGCCCGATGGCGGACCGCCGGTCTCGCTGTTTCAGTTGTCGCCATCGCTTACATGGACAGCTTTCAACAATTCGACCTGGGGCTCCGGCCAATTCAATGTGGCCTACGTAAACCTGCAATACTGGAGCGGGGCGAACAATGCCTCCCAGCAGGCGCGCATGGGCACGATCACCGGCCCCAACGACTGGAGCGTCAATGCCTACTCCTGGCTGCAGGCGACCTACACGCAAACTCTTCCGGGTGCGCTGAGTTGGCTGTCCCTGACTGGCGGCCAATACGGTATCGGCGCTTTCGACGGAGACTTGTATGCGGGGAACTCGCAGACCAATTTCGTCACTTACGCGCTGGCGCAGAACCCGACGCAGACCTACCCGATCGCCGGCGTTGGCGGTTACGCCACGGCGACGATTCCCAATACCGGGGTGTCGTTGAGCGCTGGCTTTCAAGGGGCGACCGACCCGCCCGGAAAAACCTTCAGCACAACCGGCTACCAAAACGGCGAAATCGCCACTTTCGGCAATATCCTCTGGGCGCCGACCATGCCGGGGCTGGGCGTGGGCAGTTATAATTTGGTCGTTTATCATATGCCCTCCGTCCCCTTGCAGATCGGTCAGTCAACGGGCGTCTCCTTTGCGATGTCCCAGAGCCTCGGACCTAAATTTGGTTTCTTTGCTCGCGCCAATTACGCCAGCGGCAATGTGCTGGCGATGCAATCCTCTCTTGGCGGCGGCGGGATCGCGTTCGATCCCTTTGGCCGGCACAAGAACGACCAGCTTGCCCTGGGCCTGTTTCTGAATAAAGCGAATCAGGCTTATCCGGGCCTCGTCGCGACCACCAATCGCCTGGAAGAACACGGCGCCGAACTTTATTATCGCTACACAATCGCCAAGGGCTGGCAACTCACCCCGGACGCTGCGGTGATTCTCAACCCGGTGCTCGCGCCGGGGCGACCGGCCGAATATCTGTTCACCCTGCGGCTGACTTCTTTTTTATGACCGCCCCATTGGAATTGTCGGCGGCGGCGCTGCAAAAGCAATCCATGAATGTCTGGAGCGTCTCGGCGCTCGGGATCGGCTCGATGGTCGGAGCGGGGATTTTCGCCCTGCTCGGACAGGCGGCGCTCATGGCTGGCAAGGACGTCTATTTGTCCTTTCTCATTGGCGGCGTCACCGCGTTGCTGTCCGGACACTCCTATGCCCGCCTCGCCGCCCGCTATCCGACGTCCGGCGGCATCATGGACTATTTCAATCGCGCCTTTCCCTCCCGGATCGCATCGGGCGCCTTGTCGATCATTTATCTCGTGACGCTGATCGTCACCGTCGCCATGATCGCGAAGACCTTCGGCGCCTATGCCAACCGTCTGCTGCTCGGCGACGCGTCGCCGCACTTCTTTGCCGATGTATTCGCATCCGCCATCGTCATTCTTCTGGTTGTTCTCAACATGACAGGCTCGGCGGCGGTCGGCCTCGCGGAAGTCGCGCTGGTCGCAATCAAGTTGACGATCCTCGTCGTCCTGATGCTCGCCGGGCTGCCCAGCATCCAGCCGCAGATGCTGACCAGCGGCGTCGGCGTCGGTCCCGCAACGCTGTTGGCGAGCGTCGGCCTGACCTTCTTCGCCTATGCGGGTTTTGGCATGATGGCCAATGCCGCAGGGGAGGTCGCGCGGCCCGAAAAGACGATCCCGCGCGCCATCTTCATCGCAATCAGCCTCGTGATCGTCCTTTACGTCGGACTTGCGCTGGTGGTGCTCGGCAATGTTTCGGCGACCGATCTTTCGCGCTTCGCCGATACGGCTGTCGCCGAGGCGGCGCGGCCGGTGCTCGGCCACGCGGGCTATGTGATCGTTTCCATCGGCGCCCTGCTGGCGACGGCTTCGGCGATCAACGCCACATTGTTCAGCGCCCTTCACATTTCCAAAGGGCTGGCCGCCGAGCGGCAGCTTCCCGAAATCTTCGGCAGATCGAACTGGGGCCAGGGAACGCAAGGCATGGTCTGGGCGGCGGTCGCGATGCTGGTGATGGTCAACCTGCTCGATCTTGGCGCCATCGCCAACATCGCGGGCGCGAACTTCCTCATTTCCTATCTCGCGGTGTTTGTCGCTCATCGGCGCTGCGGCGAGAAGCCGGAGGTTCGAGCCTTCTCATCGCCTGCGGCTTCACGCTCATGACGGTGGTGCTGGTCGCCTTCGTCGCAAGCCTGCTGAAAACGCAGCCCGTGGCGATCGCGCTGACCCTGCTGGTCCTGCTGGCAAGCGCCGCGGTCGAGGGACTGTTGCAGCGTCGCGCGAACGCCGTGACGCCGTCCAGAACTCAGGGGTGGCCGCCGTGACAATGACGATCCAGGACATGGTCATCTTCGCGGTCAGCCTTCTCGCGATGTTCAGTCCGCCAGCGGCGATCGGCTCCGCAGCCGCGTTGCTCCGTGGCGCGCCGATGAAAACCCAGCGGCGCATCGCATGGCTGGTGGCGCGGAATTACGCCATCGCGATGATCCTCTCGATCACGCTTGGCCACGCCGCGCTTTCCCTGCTCGGGATCGAGGTTGCGGCGGTGCACTGTCACGGGCGCCGCCGCCCTGCTGCATCAAGGCTGGCCGCTGATGACCCGTGGAGGCAAAGCCGAAGAGGCGCCCATCGAGACCCGCAAGTGGCCGAGACGATAGACTGGATGTCCCTGGCCACGGTGCCCCTGACATTCCCGCTTACCATCGGCGGCGGCACGATTGCGGTGGTGATCACGGCAAGCGGCCGCTATCCGACCGGTCTGGACCTTGCCGTCCTGTCGGGAATCAGCATCGGGATGGCGGTCATCGTCGCCATCACCTTTCTGCTCGCAGGGCCTTTTGGAAGTCGCATGGGCGCCGGCGCGATGGATGTCTTGGCGCGGATTTCCGGCATCATTCTGCTCTCGCTCGGCGTCCAGCTTGCCGTCGGCGGGCTGCGGGAGCTTTTCCTGAAACATCACGTGATCTGATCGTCGCGACGCGCCTGCTCGTTTTGGGCGCCTACCCGATAGCTTTCCGCCATCGCTCGCTTTTATTTTGGCAAAGCCTCACTCATCCGGCGCTCGTCCGCCGTCGTGTGCTCCTGAGGCTGGATTTCAGTCTGGAGGACACCATGCCTACTGATGTGGCGAGCAAGCTCAGCGACCCGATCATCGATTCGACATTTGGCGCGTCAGCCATGCAACGCGCAGCCGGAGGCAAGCGCTTTCCCGCTTCAGAAATGCGTCCCGATGTGGCGTATCAGATCGTTCATGACGAACTTCTGCTCGATGGCAACGCGCGGCAAAATCTAGCCACGTTCTGCCAGACGTGGGACGACGACAACGTGCACAAGCTCATGGATCTGTCGATCAACAAGAACTGGATCGACAAGGAGGAATATCCCCAATCCGCAGCGATTTCAGCGAGATGCGTGAATATGGTCGCGGATCTGTGGAACGCGCCCAATCCCGGCGGCGATGCGACCGGCACCAACACCATCGGGTCCAGCGAAGCCTGCATGCTCGGCGGCATGGCGATGAAATGGCGGTGGCGGGCCAAGATGAAGGCGCTCGGCAAGCCGACGGACAAGCCGAATTTCGTCTGCGGGCCTGTGCAGGTCTGCTGGCACAAATTCGCCCGCTATTGGGATGTGGAAATTCGTGAAATTCCGATGGAGCCCGGCCGGTTGTTCATGGACGCCGAGCGGATGCTCGAAGCGGTGGACGAAAACACGATTGGCGTCGTCCCGACCTTCGGCGTCACCTACACCGGCAATTTCGAATATCCCGAGCCTTTGCAAGACGCGCTCGACAAGCTGCAGAAGGCCAAGGGCATCGATATCGACATTCATGTCGATGCGGCCAGCGGCGGCTTCCTGGCGCCCTTCTGCGCGCCCGAAATCCCGTGGGATTTTCGCCTCCCGCGGGTAAAGTCGATCAGTTCGTCGGGTCACAAATACGGACTGGCTCCGCTGGGATGCGGCTGGGTGGTCTGGCGCGACGAAGCCTCGCTGCCCGACGACCTCGTGTTCAAGGTGGACTATCTCGGCGGTCAGGTCGGCACCTTCGCCATCAATTTTTCGCGCCCGGCGGGTCAGGTTATTTCGCAGTATTACGAGTTCTTGCGACTGGGCCGCGAAGGGTACGCCAAGGTGCAGATGGCCGCCTATCGCGTCGCCCAATATCTGGCGGCCGAGATCGGTCCGCTCGGTCCCTACGAGTTCATCTGCACCGGCAGCGAGAAGTCCGGAATTCCCGCGATCTGCTTCAAGCTCAAGCCCGGCTCCGATCCCGGTTACACGCTCTATGACATTTCCGACCGGCTGCGCATGCGCGGCTGGCAGGCGCCCGCCTTCCTGCTCAACGGCGGCGCAGCGGACATCACGGTCATGCGCGATCATGTGCCGGCGCGGCTTCGAAATGGACATGGCGGAACTGCTTGTCCAGGACTTCAAGGCGGCGCTCGCCTTCCTGCAAAAGCATGGCGCGCCGAAGATCACGCCCATCGAGGGCACAGGGTTTCACCACAACTGACGCGAGAGTCGGCCGGCGCAGGATCGCGCCGGCTTTCATTCCAAATGGAACGAAGAGGAACACCCATGTCTTCACCCGTCGAGGCCAAGGCTGCCCCGGCCGCCAAGATTGGCATTCTCACTCTTGCGGTCATGAACGTGGTCGCTGTGGTCAGCCTTCGCGGCTTGCCGGCGGAGGCCGAATATGGCCTCAGCTCGATCTTCTACTATCTATTCGCGGCGGTGGTCTTCCTCATTCCAGTTTCACTGGTCGCCGCGGAGCTGGCGACGGGCTGGCCGGAAAAAGGGCGGCGTGTTCCGCTGGGTTGGCGAGGCCTTCGGGCCGCGATGGCGATTTTTA
>CAWFBN010000110.1:0-22082 GCA_963813955.1 uncultured Alphaproteobacteria bacterium
AACCGCGACGGGCTGGTGCTGGTCGATCAGCACGCGGCGCATGAACGGCTGGTCTATGAACGGCTCAAGCGCGAGCGGGCGCAGAGCGGCGTCGCGCGCCAGGCTTTGCTTTCGCCGCTGGTGGTCGAAATGGATCGAGGCCGATGTCGAGCGTCTGGTCGAGGCCTCGGACCTGCTCGGCTCGCTGGGGCTGACGCTGGAGCCTTTTGGCCCCGGCGCCGTGGCGGTGCATGAGGCGCCTGCCGAACTCAAGCTTGGCGCCATTGAGCCGATGCTGCGCGATCTCAGCTGTTCGCTGGCCGAGGACGGGCAGGCGGCGGTGCTGGAGAAAAAGCTCGACCATGTGCTGGCGACCATGGCCTGCCACCATTCGGTGCGCTCCGGCCGCCGTCTCGCGCCGGAGGAAATGAACGCGCTGTTGCGCGAGATGGAGCGCACACCCGGCGCCGGCCAGTGCAACCACGGCCGCCCGACCTATGTCGAACTCAAGCTCTCCGATATCGAGAAGCTGTTCGGACGACGTTAGCAAAGAAAAGGCGCTAGTTTCCGTCGAGCGGGCCGCGCAACTGGCTGAAGGCTTCGGCGTTTTCGCCGGCCGGGTCGGGCCACGAAAGGGCGACGCCGACCAGCAGCGTCGCGACCACGGCCGCCACATGGGGACGCAGTTTCCTGCGCGCCAACGTCTTGTGCTCCTCCTGGGCGCCGATCAACAATCCGGCGAGGATCAGGCCGACCGCGAAGGCGATTTTTTCGGCGAAAAGCTCAACAGCAAAGCCGCCGAGCACCGCGCCCAGCGCGACAGCGAGGACAAAAAAACTCAAGGCCGAAGCGTCGGGCTTTTGCCTCGCCAATTCGCAATGGCAAGCCAGCGCCGCGACGACGAAGAGCCAAGACAGCAGCCAGGGAGACCGCCGGGCTCGACGCCGCGTGGACGAAAAACGCTGTGAGGCCGACGCCGCCCGCGATGAGCGGGAGCGGGGCGAACAGACGCATCGCGCGGACGAAGACCTCCGGGAGGCCGGAAAAGGCGAGCGCCAGAGCGCCGCAATAAAGCGCCAGGACCGTCGCGGCGCCAACGCCCGCAACGCTGGCGAGCGACTGCATCAGGCCAGCGGGGAGGGCGGCCAGCAAAATCCAGCGCAAGACGAGCGCGGCGGTAAGCGGCGTTTTTCGAGGCGCCGGGACAAAGGCCGGGGCGCCTTTCGCTTTCCAGGCGATGACCAAACCTGCGGCGATGACCAGTCCATAAACAAAAAACCACGCCTGCGCGGAGGGCGGGAGAAGCCGTTCAGCGAGCAGCGCCAGCAGGCCCACGGCCAGGCCAAGGGCGAAGAGCCGCCAGGGGTTTTCCGTCGGCCGCGCGAGCGAAAACCAGCGCGGGACCAGCACGACATTGGCCGCAAGCACAGCCAGCGCGACGGCGCCGCCGGCCAGCGGCAGGGTCAGCAAAGCCGCCGCGCCGAGAGCCGCATGCAGCGGTCCCTGGGCGCGCAAGGGCAGGGAACCAAGAAAATAGGCATAGAAGGCGCCTGCCAGCAGGGCGATCTGATACAACAGCGGCGCGCCGCCCGGCACAGGCGGAGCCGTTTTCATGACCATCGGCGCCAGCAGGACGATCAGGGTGAAGCTGGCGGCGACGGTCAGAGAGCAGAGGATCGCGAAGGGCGAACGCAAGGACGGGCTCCGGTTGAGGGATGCCCCCAAGGTTTAGACGACAGGCTTTAAGAATTCATAAGGACGGGAAGAAACACATGACTGACAACGCCCGCATCGAAGCGCTGGAGGCCGCCTGCGCCCATCAGGATCGCGCGCTGGTCGAATTGAGCGAAACGGTGGCCGCGCAGTGGAAGCAAATCGACGCCCTGACCCGCACAGTGTTGCGCCTGCGCGACGAAATGCAGGGGATGGCGCCGCAGCGGAGCGCGCCCGAACCGCCGCCGCCGCATTATTGAGCTCTCTGCGGTGCGCCCTGCGACGCCATCGCGGCGTGACTTTGCCGCGATTTGATGCGAAAACAGCGCCGCAATTCTCAAACTTCGCAGTGGTGCGCCCAAGGGAACGTCTCATGTCGATGCTCAATTCGATCCGCAAGCAGATCACGCCCATTCATCCTGAAGGCTATATTTTCATTGCTCTTTTCGCGATTGTCGCGCTGGTCCTGCATTGGCTGTGGGAGCCGCTCGGCTGGCTCGGCGCATTCGCCACCTTGTGGTGCGCCTATTTCTTCCGCGATCCGCCCCGCGTCACGCCGCTCCAGGACGGGCTGGTGGTCTCGCCGGCCGATGGAATCGTCTGCTCCATCGGCGCCTTCATGCCGCCCGCCGAACTCGGGCTCGGCGCCGATCCGATGCAGCGGGTCAGCATCTTCATGAGCGTGTTCGACTGCCACGTGAATCGCGCGCCGGTCACCGGCCGCATTTCGCGCATCGCCTACAAGCCCGGCCTGTTCGTCAACGCCGATCTCGACAAGGCCAGCGAGGACAATGAACGCAATGGCATGATCATCGAATCGGGCCTCGGGCGTTTCGGCGTGGTGCAGATCGCCGGACTGATCGCGCGGCGCATCGTGTCCTTCGTGCAGGAAGGCCAGAGCCTCGGCGTCGGCGAAAGGTTCGGCCTCATTCGTTTCGGTTCGCGCGTCGATGTCTACATGCCGCCCGGCGCCCGCATCACCGTCGGCCTCGGCTCCAAAGCCATCGCGGGCGAAACGGTGCTGGCCGATTTCCGTCCCGGAGAGGCCGAACGTCACTACAAGATCGGCTGACAAATGGGCATTGAACCGGACGCCAAATTCTCGCCGTCGGCCGCTTCCTCGCCGGCGCGGGCGCCATTCAGGCCGCGCGGCTTGCGCGGCCTGCCGCTGCGCTTTGTCGTGCCCAATGTCGTGACCCTGCTGGCGCTCTGCGCCGGACTGACGGCGATTTGTTTCGCCATCGAGGGCCGCTTCGAAATCGCGGTTCTCGCCATCGTGTTCGCCGCCATCCTCGACGGCATCGACGGGCGCATCGCGCGGGCGCTCAAGGGGTCGTCGCGTTTCGGGGCCGAACTGGATTTGCTGGCCGATTTCATGGATTTCGGCGTCGCGCCGGGGCTGATCCTCTATCTCTGGTCGCTGCAACAGCTGAAAACCGTCGGCTGGGCCGTGGTGCTGATCTTCGCCATCGCCGCAGCGCTGCGGCTGGCGCGCTTCAACGTGATGATCGACGATCCCGACAAGCCCGGCTGGATGGGACGCTTTTTCACCGGCATGCCGGCGCCGGCCGGCGCCATCCTCGTCCTGCTGCCGCTTTATGTGCATTTGTCGCTCGATATCCCGCCGTCGCCGCATCTGGCCTGGCTGGAACTGGTCTATGTCATCGGCGTGGCGCTGCTGATGGCCAGCCGCATTCCGCATTATTCGGGCAAGAGCATCGGCCGGGTGCCGCGCGAAAAATTCGTCTTCGTGCTGTTCGCCGTCGCGGCCATTCTGGTGCTGCTGGCCTCTTTCCCGATGGAAATGCTGATTTTCCTCAGCCTCGTCTATCTGGCGATGATTCCGTTGTCGATGCGCGACTTCAAACGCCTCACGGCGCAAGACGCCGCGAAAGCTGGATGCTGCGGCTGGCGACAGCGCGTCCTGAGAGGAGAAACGTCTGGAGGGGAAACGTCATTGCGAGCGGCAGCGACAGCAATCCACTTTGCCGCCAACCGCGAGCCATGGATTGCTTCGTCGCTTCGCTCCTCGCAATGACGGCGTGTATTTAAGCCTTGAGACCCTGCTGGCTCAGGGCGGCGCGCACGCCGGGGTTGTCGCACATCATCTGGTAATGACGCTGGACGCCGGGAAATTGCGCAAAAGTCTCCGCCATTCCGGTCTTGGCCCAGCGCAGCATCGGCGTCGCGTAAGCGTCGATGAAGCTGAGCCTTTCGCCGACAATGAATTGATGTTGCGCCAGATGGGCGTCCAGCACCGCGAACACGCGTTCGACCAGCGCGGGCGCGGCGGCGCGCACATTTGCCAGCGCCGCCTCGGAAGCGTCCGTCGTGTAGCGTTGCGGGCCGAAGAAGGGAAAAAACGCCGGATGGACGTCGCCGGTAAAAAAGCTTTCCCAATGATCGAATTCATAGATTTCGCGCGCATTGTCCGGCTGCGGTCCGAAAACCGCGCCGCCGGGCAGCGTCGCCTGATAGCGCAGGATGGCGCCGACCTGGGTCAGGGTGCCCATTTTTTCGGTGGTCAGCGCCGGAACCGACAGCATGGGGTTGATGAGCTTGTAACCGGGATCCTTGGGGTCGGCCTTGACCAGTTCATAGGGAAGCTTGAGCCATTCGAAAAAAATATGCGGCGCAAGCGAACAGGCGCCCGGAAGATAATAGAGCTTCATGAAATTGCACTCCCTTGCGTTCAGAGGGCCGGCGTCTGAACGTCCGCAACGTCGTTGGTCGCACGATTGACTTGAGGGCCGATGGCGAAAAATTCAATGGCGTCGTCGGGCGCCGGGCGCAAAAGGCCGAGCGGCGGCGGAATGGTCTCGTCGGGGTCGAGCCAGGCCTCGAAATCTTCAGGCGCGATGATCGCCGGCATGCGGTCATGGATCGCGGCGGTCGCGCCATTGGCCGTGGTGGTGACGATGCAGGCGGTGTCGATCTCGCTGCCGGACGGGTCGAGGAAAGTCTCCCACAGCCCGGCGAAAGCCATCAGTCCGCCGCCCGCGCGATGGAGCAGATACGGCGTTTTCGGGCCTCTGAGATTGGCCCGCCACTCATACCAGCAATCGGCGGGAACGAGGCAGCGGCGACGACGCAGGGCCGCGCGAAAACTCGGCTTTTCCGCGATGGTTTCGGCGCGGGCGTTGATGATCAGCGGAAATTTTGCCGGGTCTTTCACGAAGCCGGGCAAAAACCCCCAGCGCGCCAGCTGAAAATGGCGCGCTGCGCCAGCGCCCTCGCGCCGGGCGGAAACGAGCGGAATGGGTTGGGTGGGCGCGATATTATAGCGCGGCGGAAAATTGGGATTTTCCGCATAGCGAAAAAAGGCGCGGACGGCTTCCGGCGGCGAGGTGATGGCGAAGCGGCCGCACATTCTTGCTGTCCTTGCTTGCTAGGCCTTCGTCGCGGATGTGGCGCGCCGTGCGGGTGCGCAAGGTGACGAGTTCCTCCGCCGCCGAGGGATGCAACGCCATGGTCGCGTCGAAATCCGCCTTTTTCGCGCCGAGCCGCAGCGAAATCGCCAGAAGCTGCGCCATTTCCCCGGCGTCGTCGCCCAGAATATGCACGCCGAGCACCCGGTCGCTGTCGCCATCGACCACGATCTTCATGATCGTGCGCTCCTCGCGGTCACTCAGAGCTGACTTTCATCGGGCGGAAACTGGTCTGGTAAATATCCACGCAGTCGAATTTTTCGCGCGCCTGAGCCTCGGTCAGGCCAACCGTGCCGATTTCCGGCGTGGTGAAGACGGCGGTCGGAATCCAGTCATAGCTGACGGTGTCGGCGCCGGGGCCAAACAGGCGGTCGGCCAGCGTGTGGCCCTCCTTGATGGCGACCGGGGTGAGATTGACCCGATTGGTCACGTCGCCGACCGCATGGATCGAGGGAACCGTGGTGGTGTTATAGGCGTCGACCTTGACCGCGCCGTGGCCATCGAGCGCGACGCCGGCCTGCTCCAGCCCAAGCCCCTTGGTGTGCGGCGCGCGGCCGGTGGCGACCAGCACCTGATCGACGTCGAGATCGCTGTGGTCCGACAGTTTGAGGCGCAGGCCCTGTTCGGTCTTGTGGATCTCGGTCGGCAGCACGCCAAATCTCTGGTCGAGACCCGCATGGGCGAGCGAATCGCGCAACCCGTCGCGCATGGTCTCATCGAAACCGCGCAAAATATTGCTGGCGCGAAACAACAGCGTCACTTTCGCGCCGAGCCGCGCGAAAATGCTGGCGAACTCCACCGCGATATAGCCGCCGCCGACCACGGCGAGGCGGCGCGGAAAGTTTTCGAGATCGAAAATCTCGTTCGAGCTGATCGCGTGCTCCAGTCCGGGAAGGACGGGAAACATCGAGGGGCTGGCCCCGGTGGCGATCAGGATGTGTTTGGCGGTAGACGACCTGCCCGCTCTTGATCAGACGCACTTCATGCGGTCCGACGACTTCGGCGCGCTCTTCGAAAACCTCGACCCCGGCCTTGTGGAGGTTGGCCTGGTAGATGTTGGAAAGGCGGGTGATTTCGCCTTCCTTGGCGGCGACCAGCTTGCGCCAGTCGAATTCCGCCGGTTTTGGCAGGCGCCAACCAAAAGTCTCGGCGTTGGCGAAATCCTCGGCGAAACGCGAGGCATAGACATAAAGCTTTTTCGGCACGCAGCCGCGAATGACGCAGGTTCCGCCGATGCGGAATTCCTCGGCGATCATGGCCTTGGCGCCATGGCCCGCCGCGATGCGCGCGGCGCGCACGCCGCCCGAACCGGCGCCGATGACGAAGAGATCGGTTCATAGGCGCTCATAGGGCGCTCCCATAGTTTAAAAATCCCGGCCTTTTTCGCGCATTTTCTCGCGCACCCGGGTCAACATGGCGACGGAGGTCTGCCGCCGCCACTCGGCCATGGCCCCGGCGAGATCGCCGATCAACGCCGGTTGCGCCGCGACATAGGCTTTTCCCGAGGGTCCGGCGAAAAACACCGCGCAATCGGCCAGTTCGCGCCGCGACAGGCGGTGCGGCGAAAAATACCGCCGCGCGGTCGGTCATGGCGTCGGTCGCCGCATCGAATTCCGGCTGCAGCCGGCGAGAACCGCGCCCAGATCCTTGGCGAGCGTCCGGCCGCGTCGCCGCCGCCTGCGCCTTTAAATCGCGCCTGCATCTGCTCGACAAGGCCGCGAAACGAGCGGGCGAGACCGGAATCGACCACCACGCGCCGCGCAAGTCCGAGGCTTTCCGGCTCCGGCGCGATCTTCGGCGCGCGGCGGGGCCGACGAGCAGGAGACAGAGCGCGAAAGCGCGGCAAGCGCGAGCGAATTTGCATCAGCCTTCGAGCTTGCCGACGACGCGGATGCCCGCGGGGTCGGCGATGATCACCGCGCTGGCGAGGCCGATGAACAGGCCGTGCTCGACCACGCCGGGAATGGCGTTGAGCGCCGCCGCGAGCGCCTCGGGGTCGGGGATGGCGCGGAAATCGCAGTCGAAAATCGCATGGCCGCCGTCGGTGACGAAATCCTGCACATCGGCGAGTCTTGCGCTGCACCACCGGGCCGGGGCAACCACAGGCGCGCGCCGCCTCCTCGATATGGCGTTGCGTCGCCGCAATGCCAAAACGATCGACCTCGACCGGCAGCTTGAATTTGCCGAGCACCGCCACTTCCTTGCTGGCGTCGGTGATGACCACCATGCGCTTCGACGCCGCCGCGACGATTTTTTCGCGCAACAGCGCGCCGCCGCCGCCCTTGATCAGCCGCAGGGACGAATCGAATTCGTCGGCCCCGTCCACCGTCAGGTCGAGTTCGGGCGTCTCGTCGAGCGTGGACAGGCGCAAACGCCATTTTTCGGCCTGGAGGCGGGTGCGCTCCGAGGTGGGGACGCAGATGACCTCAAGGCCGTCGCGCGCCTTTTCGCCGATGCAATCGACAAAATGGGCGGCGGTCGAGCCGGTGCCGAGGCCAAGCCTCATGCCGGGGCGAACCAGGGCGGCGGCGCGCTCGGCGGCCTGGCGTTTCAGCAATTCAACGGGAGAAAGGTTCAAGGCGGCGCTCCTGTGCAAACCCGCTTCGGCGTTAAAGCTAATCCTCCGCGCTTGCAAGCCGCGCGGCGACAGCCGATCTTATGCGGCATCTCGGCGGGGGAAAACCTATGAAAATGTCCGGCAATACGATTTTCATCACCGGCGGCGGCTCAGGCATAGGGCAGGGGCTGGCCAAGGCTTTTCACGCCCTCGGCAACAAGGTCATCATCGCGGGGCGGCGCCTCGCGCCCTTGCAGGAAACCGCCGCCGCCTGTCCCGGAATGGATGTCCGCGAACTCGACATGCGCGATCCGCAAAGCATCGTCGATGTCGCCGACTGGCTGGTCATGACCCATCCCGAGGTGAATGTGCTGATCAACAACGCCGGGATCATGTCGTCCGACAAGACCGGCGGTTTCATGGACGACGACCTGACCGCCGCGACGGTGGAGACCAATCTGCTCGGCCCGATGCGGCTGACCTCGGCGCTGATCGAGCATCTCAAGACACGGCCCGACGCGGTCGTGGTCAATGTCACCTCGGGCCTCGCCTTCACGCCTCTGGCCACATCCGCCGTCTATTCGGCGACCAAGGCGGCGCTGCATTCCTGGACGCTGTCGCTGCGCTATCGGCTGCGCGGCTTCGGTGCGGGTGCTCGAAGTGGCGCCGCCCTGGGTGCAAACCGACCTGATGGGCGGTCGCGACGAACCGCGCGCCATGCCGCTCGACGCATTTTTAGCCGAGACGATGGAGAAATTCGCCGCCGCGACGCGATGAAGTTCTCGTCGATCGCGTCCGCATGCTGCGCGACAATCCCGGCCCCGATGAATGGGCTTTTGTGGAGAAATTCAACGATATGCTGGCGCACTGAGAGCTCCTATGGTCCTCCCCTCGGAACTTCCCCTCATCCAGGCGCCCTATGGCCGGGGCGCAAGGCAGCGCGCTCGCCATTGCGGTCTGTCGCGCCGGCGGCCTTGGCTCGCTGCCTTGCGCCATGCTGAGCCTCGACCAGGCGCGGGCGGAAATGGAGGCGATCCGCGCCGCGACGGATGCGCCCTTCAATGTCAATTTCTTCTGCCACGCGCCCCCAGCGCCCGACGAGGCGGCGCAGGCGCGCTGGCGGGCTTTGCTCGCGCCCTATTATGTCGAATACGGGCTTGATGCCGCCCGCCCCGTCAAGGCGGCGGCCCGCGCGCCTTATGATGCGGATTTCTGCGCACTGGTCGAAGAGTGCCGCCCGAGTGTCGTCAGTTTCCATTTCGGGCTGCCATCGGACGGGCTCCTGCAACGGACGCGGGCCACCGGAGCAAAAATTTTCAGCAGCGCCACGACCGTCGCCGAGGCCTTGTGGCTTGAACAGCGCGGCGTCGACGCCATCATCGCGCAAGGGGTCGAGGCGGGCGGCCATCGCGGCCTTTTTCTCGATCATGATATTTCGGCGCAACCGGGCCTGTTCGCCTTGCTGCCGCAAGTGGCCAGCGCTGTGCGTGTGCCAGTGATCGCGGCGGGCGGCGTCGCCGACGGGCGCGGAATGGCGGCCTGCTTCGCGCTCGGCGCCAGCGCCGTTCAGATTGGCACGGCCTATTTGCGTACGCCGCAGGCGGCGATCTCGCAAATACATCGCGACGCGCTCAAGGCCGCGCGCGACGATTCGACCCGCCTCACAATCTTCTCTCCGGCCGTCCGGCGCGCGGCATTGTGAACCGCCTGATGCGCGATCTGGGCGCCATTAACGCGCAAGCGCCGACATTTCCGATGGCGACTGGCGCGATAACTCCGCTGCGCGCGGCGGCGGAAGCAGCGGGCCGAAGCGACTTCTCACCGCTCTGGGCGGGCGAGGCGGCCAGCCTGACGCGGGAAATGGACGCGGGAGAATTGACGCGCTTGTTGTGGCGGAAGCGCTCGAAGCCGTGCGCGGGCTGGAACCGGCGATGGCCGCTCAGCGAAAATAAGCCTCGATGATCCGCCCGTAAATCGCCGTCAGGCCATCGATGTCGGCGACGGGGACGCGTTCGTCGATCTGGTGCATGGTCTTGCCGACCAAACCAAACTCCAGCACCGGTCCATGTTTGGCGATGAAACGCGCGTCAGAAGTGCCGCCGGTGGTGGAAAGCTCGGGCCGGCGGCCGGTTTCGGCTTCGATGGCGTCCGCCACCAGATCGGTGAAAGGGCCGGGTTTCGTCACGAAGGACACGGCGTTGCAGGGATCGAAGGCCAGCTCGAAACTTTCCGGCGGTCGCGCGGCCTCAAGACGGCGGCGGATTTCGGCGGCGAGGCTTTCCGGCGTCCACAAATCGTTGAAGCGCACATTGAAGCGCATCCGCGCCTCGCCCGGAATGACATTGGTCGCTTCATTGCCGATGTCGATCGAGGTGATTTCGAGATTGGAGGCGTCGAACCAATCCGTGCCCGAATCGAGCGGCGTCGCGGTCAGCGCGGCGCCAAGCGCCAGCATATGCGGCGCGGGATTGTCGGCGCGCTGCGGGATAGGCGACGTGGCCCTGTTTTCCGCGCACGATCAAGCGTCCGTTGAGCGAGCCGCGCCGCCCGATTTTGATGGTGTCGCCAAGGGTTTGCGCATTGGTCGGTTCGCCGACGATGCAATGGTCGAAATGCTCGCCCTTTGAGGCCAGCCAATCCAGCATTTTGATCGTGCCGTTGATGGCGGGGCCTTCCTCGTCGCCGGTGATCAGAAAGCCGATCGACCCCTTTATCGGCGCGCCGCTTTTGGCGATCCAGGCGAAGGCGGCGGCGGCGAAGGCGGCGATGCCGCCCTTCATGTCGGCGGCGCCGCGCCCAAAGATCTCGCCATCGACGATCTCGCCGCTGAACGGATCGACCCGCCATTTTTGCGGGTCGCCGGGCGGCACCACATCGGTATGGCCGGCGAACAGCAGGAAGGGCGCGCTGTCGCCGATGCGGGCGTAGAGATTGTCGATGTCTGGCGTGCCAGCTTCGGAAAAGGGCAGGCGATGGGTCTTGAACCCGGCGGCGTCCAATCGCGCCTGAAGCACATCGAGCGCGCCGGCGTCGGCGGGGGTGACGGAAGGGCGGCGGATCAAGGCGCGGGTCAGCGCCACGCCGGGGCTCGCGTCTCGATCCATCTGGTCCCTCGCAAAGCGTTTTCGAGCGAAGCGGTTAAGAAAACGCGTTAAACCAAAGAACTAGAGTTTTTTCCGATCCGATGCAATCGGATCGGAAAAGGCTCTAGTCCGGCTTCAGGCCTAGTTCGAAAAATTGCGCGAAAAAAGCCGCCGCCGCCGTAAGCAGGAACAGCCAGGGCACGAAGCCGGGCAGCAGGCCGAAGAAATTTGGCTGCGCCCAGAAGGCCGCGCCGGTCATGAAGGCGGCCAGCGGCCACACCGCAGCCCAGCGCGGATTGAGGTCTTTGGCGCGAAAGCGCTTGGCCGAAAGATTATACTGGCTGACCTGGGTCAGCAGCAGGCCGACGGTGAAAAACAGCAGGTAGACGAAGGCGATAAAGGCCTTCAGGTCGAACAGGCCCTGGGTGGCGAGGTCGCGCTCGGTCCAGGGGCTGATCATGACCCAGATCAGCGGCCAGCAAGACGCAAACGCCGGTGAGGACGACCGTCCAGCCGCGCCAGACCGGCGCCGAAATCGCCCCGTCGCTCTCGCGGAACAGGAAGCGGAACCGGTTGCTGTCCATCAGTCGCGCAAAAGCTCGTTGATGGCGGTCTTGGAGCGGGTCTGCGCGTCCACCGTCTTGACGATCACCGCGCAATAGGTCGAGGGACCGGGCTGGCCGTCGGGCAGGGGCTTGCCCGGCAGGTTGCCGGCGACCACCACCGAATAGGGCGGCACATAGCCGACATGGATTTTGCCGGTGGCGCGGTCGATGATCTTGGTCGAGGCGCCGATGAACACGCCCATGGCAAGGACCGAACCTTCGCCGACGACCACGCCTTCGACCACTTCCGAGCGCGCGCCGATGAAGCAGTTGTCTTCGATGATGGTCGGGCCGGCCTGCAGGGGCTCAAGCACGCCGCCAATGCCGACGCCGCCCGACAGATGCACATTCTTGCCGATCTGGGCGCAGGAGCCGACGGTGGCCCAGGTGTCCACCATGGTCCCGGTGTCGACATGGGCGCCGAGATTGACGAAGGACGGCATCAGGATGACGCCAGGAGCGATATAGGCCGAGCGGCGCACGATGCAGCCGGGCACCGAGCGGAAGCCGGCGTTGACATGGTCCTTGGCGCCCCAGCCCTCGAATTTGGAGGGAACCTTGTCAAACCAGGTGGCGCCGTCGGGGCCGCCGGGGATGACGGTCATGTCATTGAGGCGGAAGGACAGCAACACGGCCTTTTTCAGCCATTGATTGACCTTCCAGGCGTCCGGCCCGGTCTTGCCGGCGATTTTTTCCGCCACCCGCGCCTTGCCGGCGTCGAGCAGATGCAGCGCCGATTCCACCGCCAGGCGCACATCGCCGGAGGTTTTCGGCGTGATATTGGCGCGATCCTCGAAAGCGGCGTCGATAATGGTGGCGAGCGCGTGCGGCATGGGGGTTTCCTTAAAAAATTCGTTGCGATGGTTTCACGCCTGTCGGCGGAGAAGTCAAGGTTCGGGCCGCGCAAGCCGCTGCAGAAAGCCGGTCAAATCGTCGGTGACGAAATCGACATGCGGCGGCGAGCCGCGGCCGATTTCCCAGTCCTCGCGATGGTCGTAGCCCCCGATGCGCGGCGTGACCAGCACCGTCAACATGCCGCTGGCGTGCGGCGCTTCGAGATTATGGACCATGTCCTCGAACATCGCGGCTTTCGCGGGATCGACGCCGTGGCGCTCGAAAAAGCGCTGGTAGGTTTGCAAGCGCGGGTTTGGGCAGATAATCCGCCGCCTCGATGCCGAAACATGCCTTCAAACAGATGGTCGATGCCGAGTTGTTTCGCCGTCGCCAGCGCATGGGCGTGCGAACCATTGGTAAGGATCAGCTTGCGCCCCGGCAAGGCTTCGATGGCCCGCCCCAGCGCTGGATCGGGCGCCAGCGACGAGCGGTCGATGTCATGCACGAAACGCAGGAATTCCGCCGGCGCCACGCCATATTCGCTGGATCAGGCCGGAGAGCGTCGTGCCGTAGCGGCGGTAATAGTATTTTTGCAGCGCCCGCGCGGAAAGGCCGTCCAGCCCGAACATGGCGATCATATAGGCGGTGATGCGCGCGTCGATGCGCGGCCACAGATCGCTGTCGGGCGGGTAGAGGGTGTTGTCGAGGTCGAACACCCAAGTATCGACACGGCGGAAGTGTCGACCCGGCGGAAAGCTCGCCAGATCGTGCTTTGCATCCGGGCCGGTCAACGGGTGATCAGCGTGCCCGCGCCGTGGTCGGTCAGCAGTTCGATCAGCACGGCGTGGGGGATCTTGCCGTCGAGGATGACGACGCCTTCGACGCCCTGTTCAATGGCGTAGATGCAGGTCTCGACCTTGGGGATCATGCCGCCGGTGATGGTGCCATCGGCGATCAGCGCCGGGTATGTCGCCGATATGCAATTCCTTGATCAGGTTCTTGTCCTTGTCGAGCACGCCGGGCACGTCGGTCAGCAGCAGCAGGCGCTTGGCGTTCAGCGCCCCGGCGATGGCCCCGGCGAAAGTATCGGCGTTGACGTTGAAGGTCTCGCCCTCCGTGCCCGCAGCGATGGGGGCGAGGACGGGAATCAGTTCGCGGCCGAGCACCTGTTCCAGCACGGTCGAATTGACCTTGGACGGTTCGCCGACAAAGCCGAGATCGATGGCCGGCTTGCCGTCCTGTTCGACCTTCCGCACTTTCTGCGCGGTGACCATGTTGCCGTCCTTGCCGCACAGACCGATGGCGCGGCCGCCCTCGGAATTGATGAAGCCGACGATCTGCTTGTTGATCGCGCCCGCCAGCACCATTTCGACCACTTCGACCGTGGCCTTGTCGGTCACGCGCAGGCCATCGGCGAATTCCGACTTGATGCCGAGTTTTTTCAGCATGGCGCCGATCTGCGGGCCGCCGCCATGCACCACCACCGGATTGACCCCGGATTGCTCAAGCAAAACCATGTCGCGGGCGAAATTGCGCGCCACCGATTCGTCGCCCATGGCGTGGCCGCCATATTTCACGACGATGATGGTGTCGTCGTAATGCAGCATATGCGGCAGCGCCTGCATCAGGATATTGGCCTGATCGATGGCGGCGGCCTGGTCGATGGGACGGGAAACCGGTGTCTCGCTCATGTTGCGCCTTGATTTGTGGTGGCGGGCGGAGGCGTGTCTAGCGGATTTACGCCCGATCGAAAACCGTCTTGTCACGCTCATACATCAGCTTGGCGATGGCCTCGCGCAGGTCGGCAAGGCCGTCGTTCTTGTGCGAGGACACGAAAATGACGTCCGGATGGGCGGCCGGATGTCCGCGCAAAACCGCTTGCGCGTCGGTGATGGTCTTCTCGATCTGTGACAGTTTCACTTCATCGCGCTTGGTCAGCACGATTTGGTAGGAGAGGGCGGCCTGATCGAGCTGGGTGAGCATTTCGCGGTCGGTGTCCTTGACCCCATGCCGCCCGTCGATAAGCACGAACACGCGCGCCAAAGTGGCGCGGCCGCGCAAAAACTCTTTCATCAGGCGGGTCCAGTTGGCGATTTTTTCCTTGGACACCGCGGCATAGCCATAGCCCGGCATGTCGACGAGGCGCAGCAAGGGCGCCTCCAGATCCGGGCCGAGGTTGAAGAAGTTCAAATTCTGGGTGCGGCCCGGCGTGTGCGCGACGCGCGCCAGCGCCTTGCGCCCGGTGAGGGCGTTGAGGAGGGAGGATTTCCCCACATTGGAGCGGCCGGCGAAGGCGATCTCCGGCGGCCCCATCGGCGGCAATCCGTCGATTTTTTCAGCCGCCCAGATGAAATCGCAATTCTGGGCGAAAAGCTTGCGTCCGATTTCGACGAAATCGAGTTCCTGATCGGCGTCGGTCATAGGCTGTGCCCTTTTTTATTCTTCATGACGACGCCGTCATTGCGAGCGCAGCGAAGCATCCAGAACCGCTTGCGGCCTCTGGATTGCCGCGTCGCTTCGCTCCTCGCAATGACGGAGTGTGAGCGACCAACCGACCTCAGGCCGCCTTGCGCGAGAAAACCTTGCGCAGATTGCCGAACAACTCGATCTTCACGCCCGCCTTTTTCATGATCAGCGACTGTTGCAGCACCGACAGGAAATTGTTCCAGGTCCAGTAGATCACCAGACCGGCCGGGAAGGAGCCCAGCATGAAGGTGAAGATCACCGGCATCCAGGCGAACATGGTCTTTTGAACCGGATCGGCCGGCTCGGGGTTCATCTTCATCTGCACCCACATCGACACGCCCATGACGAGCGGCCACACGCCGAGATGCAGGAAATGGCCGATGACTGGAACCTGGGTCGGATCGACCGGCAGCAGCCCGAACAGGTTGAAGACATTGGTCGGATCGGGCGCGGCCAGATCCTTGATCCAGCCGAAGAAGGGCGCCTGCCGCATTTCGATGGCGACGAACAGCACCTTGTAGAGCGAGAAGAACACCGGAATTTGCAGCAGCACCGGCAGGCAGCCCGCGACGGGATTGATCTTCTCCTGCTTGTAAAGCTGCATGATCTCCTGCTGCTGACGGGACTTGTCGTCGGGATATTTCTCCTGAAGCGCCTTGAGCCTGGGCTGAAGCTCTTTCATCTTGGCCATCGACATGTAGGACTTGTTGGCCAGCGGAAAGAAAAGTCCTTTCACGATCAAGGTGATGATCACGATTGACACGCCGAAATTGCCGACGAGCTTGTAAATCTCCTCCAGCAGCCAGAACATCGGCCGGGTAATGAAGTGGAAATAGCCCCAGTCGATCAGCATGTCGAATTTAGGCACGCCCATTTTATTCTGGTAGTGCTCCAGCACTTTCGATTTCTTTGGCCCCGGCGAAAACGCGGGTGCTCAGGTCGAGGCTGGCGCCGGGCGCGATGGTCTTGGCCTCGGCGAAGACATCGGTCTGAAATTGCGGCTGGATGCCCGGGAATTCGCGGAACCAGCCCTTGTAGCGCTCGCTCTGTTCCGGAATGATCGCCGTGGCCCAATATTTGTCGGTATAGCCGAGCCAGCCGCCCTGGGCGAAGGCGTCGGCCGGCAAGACCTTGGCTTCGCCGGGCTCCTTGGCGATGGCGGCATAGGTGAGTTCGGTGGAGGGCGCTTCGGCGCCGATGACGCCGATGAAGCCTTCATGCAACACGGCGTAGCCGGAGGTCTTGGGCATTCCTTGCCGCGTCGAGGAGGCGTTGGGGAAGAGCGTAACTGGCTCCTTGCCCTTGTTCACGATCGTGTCCGCGACGGTGAACATGTAAAATTCGTCGACGGAAATCTTGCGGTTGAACACCAGCCCCTGGCCATTGTCGAAGGACAGGGTGATCGGGGTGCTTTCGGTTAGCTTCTGGCCGTCGGCCTTCCACAGCGAATCGGATTTGGGCAAATCGAGGGACGCGCCGCGCGGCGCGACATAGTTGATGTCGACGAAATAGCCGTCCGGCGCTCCGGAAGGCGACAGCAGCACGATGTTCGGGCTGTGGGGATCGACCGTCTCGCGGTAATTCTTGAGCGCGACGTCGTCGAGACGCGCGCCCTTGAGCGCGATGCTGCCAAACATGCTTTGGGTGTCGATGATGACGCGCGGGCTCAGCGCCAGGGCTTCAGCGCGGTTCAGTTGCTGGGGCGCGGCGAGCGGGCCTGCGTCGGCCTGCGGATCTGCGGCGCCCGATGGGCCTGCCGCGGCTGGGCCGGATGCGGCATTCGGGCCTGCGGCGGCTTGTTCGGCGGGATTCGCCTTGGTCTGGGAGGCGTCGAGCTGTTGAAGCTGGCTCTGCGTCTGCCGCGCCTGCTGGATTCGAGGCGCGCCAAAAAAGTGGTTCCAGCCGACAATGACCACCAGCGAAAGGGCCATGGCGAGGATGAGGTTCTTGGAATCCTGCTGCATGTTCAATGGTCTTGCTTGCGGTCGGCGGCCGGAACGGCGGGAGGCCGGCGATCGGGGCCGGCCTGGTGAGTTTTGGTCTGGCGACTTTTGGTTTGATGAATTCTGGTCAAGGCGCGGAGAATTTCGCCGCGCATGTCTTCGAAAGGCGCCGTCAGCGCTTCTATGCGCGCGATCAGGACATAATCATGATTTGGCTTGGTCAGCGAAAGTTCCGTCAGCCGGACCGCTTCGCGCAAGCGGCGGCGAATGCGGTTGCGTATGACGGAATTGCCGACTTTTTTGGTGACCGTGAAGCCGAAGCGTGGGGCGTCCGTGATCATCAAGTGGCCTCCCGCCTCCGCATCGGCAGCCTCGCCCCGAGGCCGGGCCTGCAACACGAAACAGCGCTGGTGCTCGCGGCGGCCCTTGGCGGCGGCGAGGAAGTCGGCGCGCTTTTTCAGGCGCGCGACGACCGGACGCTGCGAGGCTTGAGCCTCGCTCAGCGGAAAAAATTTCGCCGTCGCCGGGACGGGTCATGGCAAGGGCCGGGCGCGCCAGAAGCTTGACCTCCGGCGCCTCGGCATCAAGCCGAAAGGCGCTTGCGGCCGCGCGCGCGGCGGGCGGCGATGACCTTGCGGCCGCCGACGGTCGCCATGCGCGAACGAAAGCCGTGGCGGCGCTTGCGCACGATTTTGGAAGGTTGATAAGTCCGCTTCACGGTTATGCTCCGGTTTGTCTGGACGCGTCGACAGGGTCGCTGGACGCGCTTATTAAGTGTTCAGGGTTCACGCTTCGTCGTTGGCCTTCCGCCATAGGCGAAAAACGACGTCGGCGCGAAGCCGAAATCGCGAGCGGCGTTATAGAGGCAGCAAGGGCGGAAAGTCAACGCGACGGCGCGGTAAATCCCGTTGGCCCGCGGCGCGCCGAAAAAATCGCCTGCTGAAATTTTAATGGCGATTTTAATGGCCCTGCCTATTGCCAAGAAAGGCGGGAGCGGCTAAACAGCGCCTCCGTCGCGGCGTTCTTAGCCGGCGCGACGCGGCACGCGCCCGTAGCTCAGCTGGATAGAGCACTAGACTACGAATTTAGGGGTCAGAGGTTCGAATCCTTTCGGGCGCGCCATTTAAATCAACGAGTCAGACGAAAAAGCCGAGTGCGTAAGCGCTTTTGCGCGCGACTGACCCGGCCTTTCTGCGCAGCCGTCAAACGCGAGGCCGCAATCGCAGTTTCAGGCCTATAGGCGACATAACAAATCCAAACACTTCCCGGACATCCTCCGAAGGACCCTGACGCGCCACGTCGAAATTCTTGTAGAGCAGGGCGAGCAGCGTATTCATCTCGATCAGGGCGAGGGCGCGGCCGGGACACATGCGCGGGCCCGATCCGAAGGGAATATGGGCGCTCAGGTCGTGCGCGCCTTTGGGCGCCTCCAGCCAGCGCTGAGGCATGAAAGACTGAGCTTCGACAAAATGGTCGTCGGCGAGCGCGGCAGGGCGCAAAAGGGTGGCCACGGCCGTTCCGCGCGGGATCTCGATGTCTCCGATGCTCGTGTCTGAATTCGCTTCCATCAGCATCACCGGCCCAACGGGTTTGAGCCGCATCGCCTCGTTGGCGACGGCGCTGGCGACAGTCAATGCCGTCGCTGCGGCAAGGTCGCCGGGCGCAGTTGCGTCGCGCAGCAGGCTGTCGGCCTCCGTCCTGACCCGTCGCGCCCACTCCGGATGATCCGCCAGGAGGTGGATCGCCCAGGCGGTCGAATGGGCGGTCGTGTCCTCCCCGGCCAGGAGCAAGGTGAACAAATTCGAAGCTATGACGTCGTCGCAATAAGCGTGACCGTTCTCGTCCGTCGCCTTGACCATGGCGTCGAGAAAGCACGACTTTTCCGGTTCGCCGGCGACGGTTGCCGCACGGTGTCGTGCGTCGGCGAGCAATTGCGAAAGCCAGGATCGAGTTTCGGCAACGCAGCGATCGAACTGTCGATCGCGCGGCAGCCTGAGGAGGCGCCAGGTCGGCACAGGCGCAAACAGTCTGCGCGAGATCATGGGAAAGATGACCGAAAGGCGTTCGGTGATGACATCGCCGTCCTGCTCGACGGTGTTGACGTCATGACCGAACACGATCAGCATCGTCACGTCGACTGTGAAGCGTTTGAGTTCTTCGACGATGTCGACTTCGGCGCCTGCGGACGCCAGTCCGCGCCAGCGTCGATGAAGGCGCTCGGCGACAGTCTTGATGTGCGGGTAAACCTGACGAAGATGGCGCTGGGAGAGCGCCGCGACAGTGAGCTTTCTTTGCGGACGCCAGACGTCGCCTTCGGCGTTGAACACACCGCGCAGGCCCATTTCGACCAGGATGCGATCGAGAGTGCTGGAGCGGCGGAACGCCTCGGGACGATCGCGAAGCACACGGTCGATGAGGCGCGGATCGCTGACCGCAACAACGCGGGATCGTCCCATCTTGAAAGTATACACGGACCCGTAATGGGCCGCCCAGCGCTCCAGAACCAGATGGACCGACTTGGGGTCGAGTTGATGCAGGTTCCCGACGAAAGGCAGCGCTCTTGGGCCTGGCAGTTCGTGCAGTTTGCGTGTGGCGAAATTTTTATCGGCGCCTCGCTTGAGGCCGGAGACGTCGGCGAAGAGCGCTCCGTTACGCTCGGCGATCGGGCAGGAAGACCAGACACTCAGGGCCGCCTGTCCTTTGGCCGGAGGCGATGTCGAAGCGCCAGCGGTGGTTGCGACAGACGAGATGGCCATCTTCGATCTCGCCTTCGCCAAGCAGCGCGCCGAGATGCGGGCAGCGCCCCTCGAAGGCGCGCCACCCGTCTTGCGTATGGACCACGGCGAGATCGACGCCATCCACCGACAGGGCGAAAGGTCCCGACCCCACCAGTTCCGCGACATTAGCGACGCGTTTAAAAGACGCGATTTTCATGACGATCCTTTGGCGACGACGAACGTGGTTTTCCGCCTTGAAACGCTTGCTTACGCTTGCATTTGATACGGGGCGCCGGGCTGAGTCATGTCGTTGAAGGTCAAAATATAGTGACCCGCTCCCATTTGGCGCCGCATCTATTTGAGGTTTGTGTATTTTTTCCGAAAGCGTTTGAGGAACGCACCGTCGCGCCGTGGTTCAAATATGCGTGTGATGGGCGGCATTCCTCGTTCGGCTGCTCGCTGGAAGCAACGCGCGCAGCATGATGGAAAGGACGCGAAATGATGAAAATCGGCATGGTCGGCATCGGCATGATGGGCCAGGGCATCGCGACCAATATCGTTAAGCACGCTTATCCCATGGTCCTGCTCGAACATCCCGGTAATCGGCCCTTGCAGGATCTGGTCGCCGCCGGAGCGACCACCACTCCAAGCGCAGCGGCGCTGGCTGCCGCCGTCGACGTTGTCATCCTGTGCGTGACCGGTTCGCCGGAAGTGGAGGATGTCCTCTATCGCGAGGGTGGACTGCTCGAAGGTCTCAAACCGGGCACAATCGTTATCGATTGTTCGACGGCGATCCCGTCGTCAACGCTCAAGGTCGCAGCATCGGTCGAGAAGGCGGGCGGGCGTTTTCTTGATGCGCCGATGACCCGCACGCCCAAGGAAGCCGCCGACGGCCGGCTGAACCTCATCGTCGGCGGCTCCTCCGATCTGTTCGAAATCTGCAGGCCGCTGTTCGAATGCTTTGCCGAAAACATGACCTTGGCCGGCCCAGTGGGGTCAGGGCACAGACTGAAGCTCCTGCATAATTTTGTTTCGCTCGGATTTTCCGCCGTTCTCGCCGAAGCGGCGGCGTGCGCCGACCGCTCCGGCATCGATCCCCATGTGTTGGTGGAAATCCTCGGGAAGGGCGGCGGCGACGGCGTCATCCTGAAGCGCCTCAGCCCCTATATCCTATCCCGAGATGGCGCAGGCTTTCGCTTTTCCATCGCCAATGCGCTGAAGGACATGGGCTATTACACCACCATGGCCCAAGAGGCCGGCGCGGCGCTGGCCATGGCGGAAGCCGCCCGGCAAACCTATGCCGCCGCTCTCAAAAACGGCCCGGACGCCACGGTGCCGGAACTGGTCACCATCCTTTCCGCGCAGGATCGCGGGCATTGAACGCGACCCCTAACCCCGGTCGAGCTTTTGGAGCGTTTCGAGACCTGCCTGATATTCTGAACGCCACGGCTCCGCTATCGTGAAATTCAGGTTTGGACGGTCCTTCGACAGCGAAAGGCACTTCCGCCAAGCATCGAGCGCATCCTGGCGGCGCCCAAGCCGCAGAAGCATTTGCGCAAGAAACTGGTAATTTGGCGTGAAGCTTGGCCTCAAGGCGATCCCTTCCCTGAACGCCTCCGCCGCGTCCTCGATCTGGCCCAAAATGAAGTAATTGGCGCCGAGCGCCAGAAAATGAAGCGTGGAAAGATGAGGATTGAGGCGCATCGCGCTGCGAATACAGTCCATTCCTTCTTGGCCGCGACCCAAGCCGCTCAACGTCATCGAAAGAAACAGGCGCGCGTCCGCGTTGTTCGGGTCAAGCGCGACCGCGTGGCGCCCGGCGTCAAGCGCCTCGTCGCCCTCCCGGCGCCAGAGATGAATCCACCCGAGCACGGCGCGACCCATCGGAAATTCTTCATCGAGCACGACCGCCTCCTGCGCATGCCTGAAGGCGAGGTCGCGCATGTCATCGGCCGCGTAACTGAGGGCCCAAAGGAACATCAAGGCGCGCGCGAGATAGGCGTGAGCGGGGGCGTAAAGCGGGTCGATCCTGATGGACTCGTTGAAGAACTGGAGCGATTCCTCGACGGCTGACCGCTCATATTTCCAGAGGCGTTCCAGGCCGCGCAGAAGCTGGTCGTGCGCTTCGGCGTTGATCGCGCCATCATAGCCGAGGCGACCGGATTCCGCCCCCACCAGCTTGACCTTGAGGCTCAACAAGATGCGTCTCGCGACATCGTCTTGAACAGCAAAAATGTCGCTGAACTCCCGATCGTAGCGTTCGGCCCAGATCTGGGCGCCGGTCGCCGTGTCGATCAGGTTGGCGCCGATCCTGACCCGCGTATCGGCTCGCCGAACGCTGCCTTCCAGGAGGTAACGAACGCCGAGTTCCCTAGCGATCTCGCCCGCCGGCTTGCTGCTGCGTCTATAGAGGAAGGACGAGTGCCGCGAGATCACGACCAGACCGGACAATTTGGACAGATCGGTCGTGAGGTCTTCGGCGATCCCATCGGCGAAATACGTCTGGCTCGGATCGTCACCAAGGTTGGCGAATGGCAAAACGGCGAGGGTCGGCTTGTCTTCGCGCGAAAGGGTCTCGCGAGTGTTCTCGAGCTTCGACGCGCCGATCTGAACGGCGTATGAGCCCTTCGGGATTTGGATGCGCAAGGGATCGTCGCGACCTTCGCGCTCGTAATATTCGCGGAGCTTGGAGCGGAGCCTCGCCGCCTCGACACGCACGATCGGCTCGGTTGAAGGATCAAAATCGGCGCCGCGGTC
>CAWFBN010000111.1:0-18243 GCA_963813955.1 uncultured Alphaproteobacteria bacterium
GATCGGCGAGGAAGAGGCATGAACCAGATCCTCGATTCTTCCGAAACATTCAAGTTGCGCGCGAAAAAGGCGCTGGCCGACCCTCAGCTCAAGATCGCGCTTGAGCGCACCACCGGCAACGCGCGGAGAAAACGCGCCGCCGCCGTCGCGGCCTGGCCGGATTTTGAAGCGGCGCGCGCCGCCGCCGCCGCCATCAAAGACCACGCCATCGACCACATGGCCACTTATCTCGAAGTCTTCGAGCGCAACGCCATCGCCTCGGGCGCGCAGGTCCATTGGGCGCGCGATTCCGAAGAGGCCTGCAAGATCGTCGTCGAAATCTGCAAGGCGGCGGGCGCCAAAACCGTGACGCGGTCGAAAAGCATGCTGGGCGAGGAAATCGGCCTGCCGCACGCCCTCGAAGCGGCAGGGATCAGACGGGTCGAAACCGACCTCGCCGAACATATCATCCAGCTCGCCAACGAACGCCCGTCGCATATCATCTGGCCTGCGGCGCACCATACCAAGGAGGATGTGGCCGAGCTTTTCCACGAACACCATCGCGACAAATCGCCGACGCCCGACATTAAATCGATGGTGGCCTCGGCGCGCAAGGAATTGCGGGACGATTATTTCGCGGCGGAAGTCGGCATTTCCGGCGCCAATTTTTTGGTGGCCGAGACCGGCGCGATCTGCACCATCACCAACGAGGGCAACGCCGAACTCACCACCACGCCGCCCCGCGTCCACATCGTGACGGCGGGGATCGAGAAAATCGTCGCCACCACCGAGCAGGCGCTGCAGTTGACACGGCTGCTGGTGCGCGCGGCCACCGGCGCCGATTTTACCCAATACACCACCTTTCATTGCGGGCCGAAACGTCCGGGCGACCTCGACGGGCCAGATCAATTCCACATCGTGCTGGTCGATCACGGCCGCACCCGCATGCTGATCGACATGCCGGAAATGCTGCGCTGCCTGCGCTGCGGCGCCTGCCTCAACCATTGCGTGGTCTATCGCGCCATCGGCGGCCACGCCTATGGCGGCGCCTATCCCGGTCCGATGGGCTCGGTCCTGACCCCCGTGTTCGACGGTCTGGCAGTGTCGCGCGACCTGCCCCAGGCCTGCACGCTCAACGGCCAATGCCGCGAGGTCTGCCCGGTCGATATTCCGCTGCCGACCCTGTTGCGCGGCTGGCGGGAAAAAAGCTGGCGCGGCGAGATCGAGCCCACCGCCACACGGGCGTCGTTGGCAATCTGGGCCTTCGCCGCCGCGCGTCCAAAACTTTACCATCTCGGGCTGGCCTTCGCCTTGCCGGTGATGCGTCTTTTCGCGCGGGGCGGCTGGATTTCGCGGATGCCGCTGGCGTCAGGATGGACGGCTGGGCGCGACCTGCCAAAGCCGCCATCCAGCAGCTTCATGGCGCAATATGCGCGCAGGAGAAACGGCCAATGACGGCGAGAAGCACCATCCTCCAATCGCTGCGCGCGACGCGTCCCGACGCCGCCTCCCCGAGCGACATTGCCGCCGAATCCGACGCTTGCGCCGCCGCGATGCGGAAAACCCTGCCGCCGCTCCCCGGCGACGACCTGCCCGGGCTTTTCGCCGCCCGCGCCGGCGCGGAAAAAGTCGGCGCGACGGTCGAGCGCGTCGCGGCCTTGACCGATCTGCCGGCGGCGGTCGGCCGTTATATCGAGGACAATGTCCTGATCCCGAACTTCGCCCTGCAACCCGACCCACGTCTGCAAAAGCTCGACTGGGGCGACTTGCAGCCAAATGAGAAATTGCAGCCCGATACCGTGTTGTCGGTCGGGCTGGCGCTGTGCGGCGTGGCGGAAACCGGCTCGCTGGTGTTTCATTCGGCCCCGGCGGCGCCGACCCTGTTCGCCTATTTGCCCATTCATCATGTGGTCGCGCTGGACGCGCAAACTCTCTATCTTCGACTGGAGGATTACGCGACGGGCGTGAGAGGGCGGCCCTTGCCGCGCAATGTGAATTTGATCACGGGCGCCAGCGGAACCACCGATATCGAGGGGGTTCTCACGCGCGGCGCGCATGGGCCGCAAAAGCTCCACATCGTGATCTACGGGTAGGTTTGCACAGGCCGAAGCCTCGCCGAAAAGTCCATAGAGACTGGCGCTGGCGTCGGAAATAAATGGCTGAGGCGCCGGAGGAGGCCAATGCCGTCAATCGAATTGCGACGCCATCGCCAGCGCCTGCCAGGCGCGCGCGGCGTCGGACAGATAGGCGCCCTTGCGCCAGACCAGCGCCAGCCGCCAGTCGACATCCGGTTCGTCGAGCATGATGCTGACGACGCCGACGCGCCTGCGGCCGTTGTCGAGCAGACGCGGCAAAAAGGCCGCGCCCAGACCCGCCGCCGACCAGTTCGACGATGAAGTCGATCTGGCTCGAACGCGCCGCGACCACCGGTTCGAAGCCTTTGCTGTGGCAGGCGTTGATGATGACGCGATTCTGCGCAAAGCCGCTTTCGAACAGGATCAGCGGAATATCGCGCAGATCGTTGATCGCAATGCGCTCGCGGCCTGCCAGCGCGCTGTCGGCGGCGACCAAGCACCATCAGCGGATCGCGGCGGATTTCATGCCATTCGAAATCGTCGTCCACCGGCAGCAGCGAAGCGGCGAAGTCGATTTCGCCCGCCTTGAGGATTTCCTCCAGCCGGGCGCTGCCATGCTCGATCAGCCGAATGTCGATGCCGGGATAGTTTTTGCGGAAACGGGTGAACAGCGGCGCGAACAGGATGCCGCTGCCGACCGGCGGCAGGCCCAGCCTGAGAACGCCGCGCTTCAGCCCGCGCAATTCCGCGATTTCGGCCAGCAGATCGTCGCGTTCGGCCAGCAACCGCAGCGCGCGCGCGTAAACCGCCTCGCCGATCGACGTCAGGCGCGGCTTCGGTCCCGGTCGATCGAGCAGCGGCGCGCCGATCTCATCCTCGATCTGGCGAACCGCCTTGCTCACCGTGGATTGGGTGGCGCACAGGGTTTTACCCGCCGCCGTAAAGCCGTTCTGGCGAACGACTTCGACAAAGGCGCGCAGGTTTTTCAGCTCCATCATCCATTCCAATATGGAATGGCGCTCAGGAAATCAATTCATTTGCGAATGCGATCGCGTGTGGCGTAAATTCGTCTCAGCATAATCGAAAACAAGCAAGTCTCAGCCGAGCGATCACCGCGAGCTTCGGCCGAGACCAAGATGCTGACTGCTTATATCTGGAGGAAACCATGGACCGTAACGACGCCGCGCTCGAAATGCGCGAGTGGCTGGAAGCACTGAATTCGGTTCAGGCATTTGAGGGCGTGCAAAGGATGGATGAAATCCTGAGCGAGGTGGTGGCGGAAGCGCGGAAAAACGGCGCGCAACTGCCCTTCGCCTGGAACACCGCCTATACCAACACCATCCATCCGGCCAACCAGCCCGAGCCTCCGGGCATCCGCGCCATCGAGACCAAGAATCCGCGCCGCGATCCGCTGGAACGCCGCCGCCATCGTGCTCAAGGCCAACAAGGTTTCCTCCGAACTCGGCGGCCATATCGCCTCCTTCCAGTCCGCCGCGACGCTCTATGATGTCGGCTTCATGCATTTCTGGCGCGCGGCGAGCGACACGCATGGCGGCGATCTGGTGTTCATCCAGGGCCATTCCTCGCCCGGCATTTACGCCCGCGCCTTTCTGGAAGGCCGCATTTCCGAGGAGCAAATTCTCAATTTCCGCCAGGAAGTGGACGGCAAGGGCCTGCCCTCCTATCCGCATCCGTGGCTGATGCCGGATTTCTGGCAATTCCCCACCGTCTCGATGGGCCTCGGCCCGCTGATGGCGATCTATCAGGCGCGTTTCCTGCGCTATCTCGAAGGGCGCGGCCTGATCCCGGACCAGCAGCGCAAAGTCTGGGCCTTCATGGGCGACGGCGAGATGGACGAGCCGGAATCGCTCGGCGCCATTTCGCTGGCGGGACGTGAAAAGCTCGACAATCTCATCTTCGTCATCAACTGCAATTTGCAGCGCCTCGACGGCCCGGTGCGCGGCAACGGCAAGATCATTCAGGAGCTTGAGGCGGATTTCCGCGGCTCCGGCTGGAACGTCATCAAACTGGTGTGGGGCACGGGCTGGGACGAGCTTCTGGCCAAGGACGTGACCGGCCGCCTGCGGCAATTGATGGAAGAATGCGTCGACGGCGAATATCAGGATTTCAAGTCCAAGAACGGCGCCTACATTCGCGAAAAATTCTTCGGCCGCTATCCCGAAACGGCGGCCATGGTCGCCGACTGGACGGATGAGAAAATCTGGAAGCTGACGCGCGGCGGCCATGACTCGCGGAAAATTTTCGCGGCCTACAAGGCGGCGTCCGAGCACAAGGGCCAGCCGACGCTGATCCTCGCCAAGACCGTCAAGGGCTATGGCATGGGCGCGGCCGGCGAAGCGCAGATGATGTCGCATCAGGCCAAGAAGATGAATGTCGAGGCGCTCAAAGCAATTCCGCGACCGCTTCAACATTCCGGTGGCCGACGCCGAGATCGAGCATTTGCCGCTGATCAAATTCGCGGAAGGCTCGGAAGAACTGACTTATCTCCGCGCGGCGCGCGAAAAACTGGGCGGTTATCTGCCGGCGCGGCGGCGGCAGTCCGATCCGCTGGTCATTCCGCCCCTGTCGGCCTTCGAGGGCCAGCTCAAGGCGTCCGAAGGCCGCGAGATCTCCACCACCATGGCTTTCGTGCGCGTGCTCAACACGCTGTTGCGCGACAAGAATATCGGCAAGCGCATCGTGCCCATCGTGCCCGACGAGAGCCGCACCTTCGGCATGGAGGGCATGTTCCGGCAATATGGCATCTTCTCGCAGGTCGGCCAGCTCTACCGCCCGCAGGACGCCGACCAGCTCTCCTATTATAAAGAGGACCGTTCCGGCCAGATGCTGCAGGAGGGCATCAACGAGGCCGGGGCCATGGCCTCGTGGATCGCGGCGGCGACCTCCTATTCCAATTCCAACATGCCGATGATCCCCTTCTACATCTATTATTCGATGTTCGGCTTCCAGCGCACCCACGACCTCGCCTGGGCGGCGGGCGACATGCGCGCCCGTGGCTTCCTGCTCGGCGGCACCTCCGGCCGCACCACGCTCAACGGCGAGGGCTTGCAGCATGAGGACGGCCACAGCCACATCTTCTCGGCCACCATCCCCAACTGCGTCAGCTACGACCCGACCTTCGCCTATGAAGTGGCGGTGCTGGTCCAGCACGGACTGGAGCGGATGTATGGCAAGGGCGAGGACGTCTATTATTACCTGACCCTGCTCAACGAAAATTACGAACATCCCGCCATGCCGGAAGGCTCGGAAGAGGGCATCGTCAAGGGCATGTATCTGCTCAAAGCGGCGCCCGAAGGCACGCCCAAGGACAAGCGCGTGCAACTGCTCGGCTGCGGCGCGATTCTGCGCGAAGTCATCGCGGGCGCGGCGCTGCTCGAAAAGGATTTTGGCGTTCACGCCGACATCTGGAGCGTCACCAGCTTTACCGAACTCAAGCGCGAGGCCGACGCCGTCGAGCGCTGGAACCTGCTGCATCCGCTCGACGAACAGCGCGTGCCCTATGTCACGCAATGCCTCGCCTCTCGCGGCGAGTCGCCGGTGATCGCGTCAACCGACTATATCCGCGCCTTCGCCGAGCAGATCCGCGCCCATGTTCCCGGCGGCTACAAGGTGTTGGGGACGGACGGGTTCGGGCGTTCGGACTATCGCCGCAAGCTGCGCAGCTTCTTCGAGGTGGACCGCAATTTCGTCGCGGTGGCGGCGCTCAAGGCGCTGGCCGACGCGCAATTGCTGCCGGCCAAAAAGGTCGCCGACGCCATCGAGCTTTACCAGATCGATCCGGAAAAGCGCGATCCGATGACGTCGTGATCCGAACATTGGTGATTTGAACCGCCCTTCCCGTTTTGCGCCCTTGGCGCCCAAATTCAAGGTTTGCCCCATGTCCGCGATTGAAGTGAAAGTGCCCGATATCGGCGATTTCAAGGATGTGCCGGTGATCGAAATCCCGGTAAAGCCGGGCGATGTCGTCAAACTCGACGATCCGCTGCTCGTGCTGGAATCCGACAAGGCGTCGATGGAAGTGCCCTCGCCCGCCGCCGGCAAAGTGCTGGAGATTCTGGTTAAACTCGGCGACAAGGTCGGCGAGGGATCGCTGATCCTGAGGTTGGAAGCCGAAGGCGCCGCGGCTGCCGCGACAGGTCCCGCCGCCGCTGCGCCTGCGGCCCCCCCGCCGCCAAGATCGCGCCAGAGCCCATCGCGGTGACCGATCTCGACGCCGGCGCGCCTGACCAACCCGGCGCCGATTGTCGGCTCGACCAATTATCCGCCCAACATCGCCGCCGATTTTTCCAACGTCCACGCCTCGCCGTCGGTGCGGCGTCTCGCGCGCGAACTCGAACTCGACCTGACCAAGGTCACGGGCACCGGCGACAAGGGCCGCGTCACCAAGGAGGACGTCAAGGCTTTCCTCGGCGGCGGCAAGGCGGCGGCCCCGGCCGGCTGTTTCCGGCGGCTCCGGCATTCCCGAAATCCCGACCATCGACTTTTCCAAATTCGGTCCCGATCGAGGAAAAGCCGCTGTCGCGGATCAAGAAATTGTCGGGCCCTTTCCTGCACCGCTCCTGGCTCAACGTGCCCGCCGTCACCCAGCATGACGAGGCCGACATCACCGAGATCGAGGCCTATCGCAAGGAACTCGACGACGCCGCCAAGACCGACAAGAAGAAGCCCTTCCGCGTCTCGCTGCTGCCCTTCCTGATGAAGGCCTGCGTTTCGACGTTGAAGGCGTTCCCGGACTTCAATTCGTCGCTGAACCCGGCCAAGGATGGGCTGATCTACAAGAAATACTACAATATCGGCATCGCCGTCGACACGCCCGAAGGGCTGGTCGTGCCGGTCATCAAGGACGTCGACCGCAAGGGCGTATTGGAAATCTCGCGCGAGCTTGGCGAGATCTCGGCCAAGGCGCGCGACGGCAAGCTGTCGCCGGCTGAAATGTCTGGCGCGACTTTCACCATCTCCTCGCTCGGCGGCATTGGCGGCACCGGCTTCACGCCCATCGTCAACGCGCCGGAAGTGGCGATCCTCGGCGTCGTGCGCTCGAAAATGGCGCCGGTGTGGAATGGCGAGGAGTTCAAGCCCCGGCTGATGCTGCCGCTTTCGCTGTCCTACGACCATCGCGTGATCGACGGAGCGGCGGCGGCGCGGTTCTGTCGCCATCTCGCGCCTTTGCTCGAAGACGTGCGCAAGCTCGCCCTCTAAATCATCGGGGAAGATCATGGCTCAGGAAATCAAGGTCCCCGATATCGGCGACTTCAAAAGCGTGCCGGTCATCGAAGTGCTGGTCAAGGCCGGCGATGCGATCAAGGCGGAAGACCCGCTGATCGTGCTGGAATCCGACAAGGCGACGATGGAAGTGCCGGCGCCCGCCGCCGGCGTGGTCGCGGAAGTTTTTGTCAAGGTCGGCGACAAGGTCGGCGAAGGCGCGCTGATCTTGACGCTGGAAGGCGCGGCGCAAGCCGAGGCGCCGAAAGCGGCGCCCGCCGCTGCTCCGGCCGCCCCCGCCGGCGGGCGATCTGCACGCCGAAGTTCTGGTGCTCGGCGCGGGTCCGGGCGGCTATTCGGCCGCCTTCCGCGCCGCCGATCTCGGCGCCAAGGTGGTGCTGGTCGAACGCTTTCCAGTGCTGGGCGGCGTCTGCCTCAATGTCGGCTGCATCCCGTCCAAGGCGCTTTTGCACGCCGCGAAAGTCATCGACGAGGCGCAGGATTTTGGCCGCCCACGGCATCGCTTTCGCCGCGCCGCAAATCGATCTCGACAAACTGCGCGGCTGGAAGGAAAGCGTCGTCAAGCGGCTGACCGGCGGTCTGGCGGGCATGGCCAAGCAGCGCAAGGTGACGGTGGTGACCGGCAAGGGCGCCTTCGCCTCGCCCAACACGCTCGAAGTCACGGCGGAGGACGGGTCGAAAAAAATCGTGTCCTTCGACAAGGCGATCATCGCCGCCGGCTCCGAGCCCATAAAACTGCCCTTCATTCCGCATGACGACAAGCGCGTCATCGACTCGACCGGCGCGCTCGAACTGGACGGCGTTCCGAACCGCCTGCTGGTGCTGGGCGGCGGCATCATCGGGCTGGAAATGGCCACGGTCTATCATTCGCTCGGCTCGAAAGTGACCGTGGTCGAACTGCTCGACCAGATCATCCCCGGCGCCGACAAGGACATTGTCGCGCCGCTCGCGAAGCGCATCGAAAAACGCTACGAGAAAATCCTGCTGAAAACCAAGGTCGTGGCGGTCAAGGCGCGAAGACGGCGGGTTGCGCGTGACTTTTGAAGCCGCCGACGGGGCCAAAACCGAGGACGTGTTCGACAAGCTGCTGGTGGCGGTGGGCAGAAAGCCCAATGGCAAGCTGCTCAATGCCGAGGCGGCGGGGGTCAAGGTCGAGGACAACGGCTTTATTCTGGCGGACAAGCAGTTGCGCACCAATGTCGGCCACATCTTCGCCATTGGCGACGTGATCGGCCAGCCGATGCTGGCGCATAAGGCGGTGCACGAGGCCCATGTCGCGGCGGAAGTCGCCTGCGGCCACAAGGCGGCCTTCGACGCCAAGGTGATCCCCTCGGTCGCCTATACCGATCCGGAAGTGGCCTGGGTCGGCGTGACCGAGACCGAGGCCAAGGCCAAGGGGCTCAAATACGGCAAGGCGAGCTTTCCCTGGGCGGCGTCGGGCCGCGCCCTGTCGCTCGGCCGCGACGAAGGCGTGACCAAGTCTTTGTTCGACGCGGAGACCAAGCGGCTGATCGGCTGCGGCATCGTCGGCCCCGGCGCCGGCGACCTGATCGCGGAAGCGGCGCTGGCGATTGAAATGGGCGCCGACGCCGAAGACATAGCCCTCACCATCCACCCCCATCCAACCCTGTCCGAAACTTTTGGGCTGGCGGCGGAATTGTTTGAAGGCACGATCACCGACCTGATCGCGCCGAAGAAGAAATAACCGTCTGCTCCCTCTCCCCGCTCGCGGGGAGAGGGTTGGGGTGAGGGGCCGGGTGATGACCCACGACGCCGATGGCAGCCTGATTCGTGCAATACGAGGCGGAGAAGGGACGCCCTCACGCCTTCCAAGCGCTCGAACATCGATTTGCCCGCGCCGAAGAAATGCCGATAATGGCCGCATGACCCAGCCCGCGCCTGCCCCGCAAGACGACGCCGCCATTCGCATGATCGGCGTCAACAAATGGTATGGCGATTTCCACGTGCTGCGCGACATCGACCTCGACGTGGCGCATGGCGAAAAAATCGTGCTGTGCGGCCCGTCGGGCTCGGGCAAATCGACGCTGATCCGCTGCATCAACCGGCTTGAGGCGCATCAGACCGGGCGGCTGATCGTCGATGGCGTCGAACTCACCGACAGCCTGAAAAGCATCGAGAATGTGCGGCGTGAAGTCGGCATGGTGTTCCAGCACTTCAACCTGTTTCCGCATCTGACCGTGCTGGAAAATTGCACCCTCGCGCCGATCTGGGTGCGGAAAATGCCCAAAGCCGAGGCCGAGGCGCTGGCGATGAACCTGCTGGAGCGGGTGCGCATCGCCGAGCAGGCGCAAAAATATCCGGCGATGCTTTCGGGCGGCCAGCAGCAGCGCGTCGCCATCGCCCGCGCCCTGTGCATGAAGCCGAAAATCATGCTGTTCGACGAACCGACCTCGGCGCTTGACCCGGAAATGGTCAAGGAAGTGCTCGACACCATGGAATTGCTGGCCAGCGAGGGCATGACCATGCTGGTGGTGACGCATGAGATGGGCTTTGCCCGTCAGGTCGCCGACCGGGTGATTTTCATGGATCAGGGCCAGATCGTCGAGAGCGCCGCGCCGGAACAGTTTTTCTCGGCGCCCCGGTCATGAGAGGGCGAAGGCGTTTTTAAAGCAGATTTTGCATTGATTCCACCGCCGAGCCGCCGGTCGCCCCAATCGCCGCCATGTGGCTACCAAGCGGATTACCTGTTCGAAAGGACGAGCTTTTTTTTCGCAGTTACGCGGCTGAGTATCCCAAGGACTGCGGCCCCTATAAGCCAGAATAGCGCAAGCACGAGTGTACCAATCATTCCACCGACTTGTGATCCCGTGCGGATTGCGTCATTGGAGGCGCACGTTGCCTGCAATGCAAAATCATCCGGAAACATTTGCTTGCAGGTCATGTTGGAAAGCGCAAACCAATATAATCCGATCCATAGCGCCATTATTATATTAAATAAGACAAATATAAATTTAATAAATTTACCGAAAGGTCCACGAATATAAATCTCTTCGTAGACTTTCTCGTCCTCTGTGACTTGCTGGCTCATCGCTGATGGCCTCCGCGTCCGTAAAGTTTTGCCAGTCCCTCCCATTGATTGTCTTCGCAAAAGTTGCGCATATGAAAGTCGTCTGGCCAATCATTTTTGCATTTATCGCGGATGATTTCGGCAGCGTGGGGTTCTTCCGGATAATAGGGACGTTCTGCCGCATTTGCAGTCGAGCAAAATGCGAATAGAATTAATAAGTTCAGCGATTTCATAATGGTCAATCCGTTTCCAGTCATAATTATTTAAGTGTAAGCCGAACCACCGAGACGTAACCCGAGGCAAATCAAATTCTATCCGGCTTCGCACGAAATCAATTATAACCACCCAGGAGACCGCCATGTCAAACTTCGGAAAAAGAGCCGAAACCGGGTACTACGCGGAAGTTTTTGCCGAGGGTTATCTCGGCTTCCACGGCTACGATGTCTACAGGGCGCATCGCAACAATCCGGGCTCGGATTTGTTTATCAAGAACGGCCCTACCTTTCAGGTAAAGGGAGACCGCTCCGTTGGATCATGGTCCGCCGAAGTTAAGAACAATGACGCGTTCGACTTTCTCGTGATTGTGGTTCTTCGAGAAGACTTCGGCCCTGCCCCGAGGATTTGGATAATCCCGAAAAGAGAAACCTTAGCAACCGAGACCAGCAATGGGACGAGGACGATAACCGTAGCTGATCTACGTGGGCCGCTGGCTAAATATGAGAATATCTCAGCCCTAAAATCATTCCCTCCAGACCCCAATGTCGAGGCACCTAACTTGGAATCCTATCTTTGATCGCTTAACTTACAAACCGGGCGAGCGGCGAGTGCGGCGAAGCCCGGCTTAAAGTGCCGCGAAACCGGCCTCAAGCCCGGCGACAAGATCTTCTTCGGCCTCAAGCCCGACAGAAAGCCGCAACAGGCCATCGCTGATGCCCGCCGCGCGCAAAGCTTCGGGCCCCATGCCGACATGGGTCATCGTCGCGGGGTGGGCGACCAAGCTTTCGACGCCACCCAAGGATTCGGCCAGCGTAAAAATCTCGACCGCCTCGACAAAGCGGCGCACGGCCTCCTTGCCTCCGGTCAGCTCAAAACTCAGCATGGCGCCGAATCCGGATTGTTGCGCCTTGGCGATGGCATGGCCGGGATGCGAGGTCAGGCCGGGATAATGGACGGCCTTGACCTTGGGATGCCCATCGAGGAAGCGCGCCAACACGCCCGCGCTGGCTTGCTGTTGCCGAAGGCGCGGGAACAGGGTCCGCAATCCGCGCAGCGTCAGATAGGAATCGAAGGGCGCGCCTGTCACGCCGGTGGTGTTGGCCCAGACGGCAAGGCTCTCGGCATCCGCCTTGTCCGCCGCGACGACGACGCCGCCGACGACATCGGAATGGCCATTGAGAAATTTTGTGGTCGAGTGGATCACGAAGTCGGCGCCAAGCGCAATCGGCTGTTGCAGCGCGGGCGAAAGGAAGGTGTTGTCGACAGCGACTTTCGCGCCTGCCGCATGCGCCCGCTCCGCGACGCCAGAAATATCGACGACGCGCATGAGCGGGTTGCTGGGCGTTTCAATCAGCACCAGCGACGGGTGGAGGCTCAAAGCCGCGTCGAGAGCCTCTGCGTCGTTTTGATCGATGAAAGCGACATTGAACTGGCCTCGGTCGCGGCGGGCGGCAATCAGGCGATAGGTTCCGCCGTAACAATCATGCGGCGCGATAACCAGATCGTCGCGACCGAGTTGGGAAAGCGTCAGGTCGATTGCGGCCATGCCGGAGGACACGACGACCGCGCCCGCCCCGCCTTCCAGTTTGGCGATGGTGTCGGCGAGCATTTCGCGGGTCGGGTTGGCCGCGCGAGAATAATCATGGGCGCGAGGCTGTTCAAAACCCGCGAAACTAAAGGTGCTGGACAGAACAATCGGTGGCGTGACCGCGCCGAAAGCCGTGTCGGCGGCAATGCCATTGGCCGCCGCAATCGTCTCCGGATTCCTGGGCTTCGGCATGGCGGTTAACCTTTTTTAGTGAATGACCTCGACGATCCAACCCTGCCGGGAAATTTCCTCTTTGGCCAGCGCGTCAACGAGGACCGGCTGCCCCTGCTCATGCGGCGCCGCGCTGGCGACTTTTTCGAACACGTCCCCTACCCTTGCTGTCGCGCGACCTGATCGACAATCAATCGCGGCGACTTGTCCAGCCAGCGGCGCGCCTGCCCCCTCAAAAACATTCCTCTTCAAGCTTTTTCAAATCCTTCAGCGCTTGCTCATCGTCATGGTCTTCGAAAAGCTCGACCATGTAATAGACATGCGAATGCAAGCAGCAGCAATTTGTCGGTGATCGAGCCTGACCCCGCTTCAATGGCGGCCATTCGCTGCTTGAACCTCTCCCAAAAGGCGTTGGTCGTCGCCGGATTGTCGATATAGCGGCGCATATGCTCGAGAACGACGGCCATATTGCCCTCGAAATCAATGTCGAGGAAACTGACGTAGCGGTCCTGCGCGGCGGGGGAGTGGATCATGGCGAACTCCGGAACAAAAGGGGCTTGCTTACCTTCTGCCCTGAGGAAACCGCAAGCTCAAGCGGCAACACCCGGCCGGCCAGCGCAATGCACGAACGGCGCCCTGGCTGCATGAGCGACATCACACCGCGAGCAGGCGACGCACCAGTCCGACCTTCTGACGCCCCACCGGAATGAGAGTTGCGGCCCCGTCGCTCATGCGCAGGAACCAGCGGCCGTCGATGCGCTCGGCGGCGCGGATGTGACGGATCGCCACCATATGCTCGCGATGAACCCGCACGAACAGCGCCGGATCGAGCCTCGCCTCCATGGCCGCGAGCGAGCGCGGGCAGAAGGCGGTGAAATCGAGCGTCCTCGCCTCGGCGTAATGGCCCTGCGCCGAAAGCGCCACGACAGTCGCGACATCGACCAGCGAAATGACGTCCCCGGCGCCTTTCTGGATCGGCAGTTTGAGCAGGAAGCGCCCGCCCGCCTCCTCGTCGGGCGCGGCCGCCGCGCCAAGGGCGCCGAGCACGAAGAACATCATGCAATAGCCGTCATCCAGCAATCCCGGCCCCCCGCGCAAAGCCGTGACGCGCGCCAGCAGATTGCCCATGCGCGTCGCCACGATCATCGATGCGGCGCCATCGGCGGCGGCCTTGGCGTTGGCGATCAGCCAGCCGACTTTTTCGCGCACCGCCGGCGGATGGAGAATGAGAATATCAACGCCGAACATCGCGGACTCGGCCGAGCCGAGCAGTTTTTGCGCCGGGCCGTTGGCCGAGAGCACGCGGCGGTCGCCGTCGAGAACGACCACGCCCACCGGGAGGTGTTGCAGCCGGTATTCAAACGATTGGCCGTCGATCTTCCCGGCTTCGGTCATGCCCATATCTCTGCCCGTTTCTCCATTGTCACGCCGACGCTACAGCCAATCCCGATGCGGTGGAATCAGCTTTTCGCGCCTTTCAATTCGCGCGGAACCACGAAGTCGATCAGTTTTGCCGATCCCGCGGAAAACGCCGACCACGGGCCTTCCACCTCGAACAGCGCCATGGCGCCGGTCGGAAAGCCGCTCGCCAATCGTTGCGCGAAAGCGCCCTCATCCCCGTCAGCAAGCAGCGTCGCAAGCTCCATCAAGCCCGGATTGTGGCCGACCAGCAGGACGCAGCGGCGCGACGGCGCCACTTCGTGTAAAAGCTCCAACATCGCCGCAGGCGAGGCATGATAGAGCGCGTCCAGAAACATGACTCGCGAGGAACGAGGCAAGGGCTCCAGCGCCGCAAAAGTATCGCGCGCGCGCCGTGCGGTGGACACCAAGGCCAGATCGGGGGCTAAGCCGCGAGAGAAAATCGCCGCGCGCATCGCCGCCGCCGCCTTGCGGCCGCGCTTGCCCAGCGGACGGTCGTGATCGGCCAGCGACGGATCGTCCCAGGACGATTTCGCGTGGCGCAGCAGGAGAAGTTGGCGGGGCATATTTTCCATCTCGGCAAAGGCGATATTGCACGATTACCGCCACAGCGCGCGCCCGAAACGTCCCTCGATCGCCAAATTTCCTGTAAGCTTCATCCGCCGCAGAAGCAGGGAACATCCGACATGGCCCAGACCCACCTTTTCACGCCCTTTCAGGTAGGGAAGCTCAAACTCGACAATCGCATCGTCATCGCACCCATGTGCCAGTATTCGGCGGTGGATGGCTGCATGACCGACTGGCATCTGATCCATCTCGGGCAACTCGCCCTATCCGGCGCCGGGCTCTTGACCATCGAGGCGACGGCGGTGGTTCCCGAAGGCCGCATCACCTATGGCGACGTCGGGCTTTATTCGGACTCCTGCGAGGCCGCCATGGCGCAGGTTCTTACCGGTGTGCGGCGCTGGTCATCCATGCCCATCGCGATCCAACTCGCCCATGCCGGGCGGAAAGCCTCGTGCGATCTGCCGTGGAAGGGCGGCGCGCAAATTCGCCCGACCTCTCCCGAGGGCTGGCAGACCGTCGCGCCGTCCTACTTGCCCATGGCGCCCGGACGAGAACCCGCCGATGGCGTTGAGCCGCGACAATCTGGCAAAAATCCGCGAGGCTTTCGTCGTCGCGGCGAAGCGGGCGGCGCGTCTCGGCATCGACGCCGTGCAGTTGCATGGCGCGCATGGCTATCTGATGCACCAGTTCCTGTCGCCGCTGTCCAACCTGCGCGACGACGATTATGGCGGATCGCTGGAAAACCGGATGCGCTTTCCGCTGGAGGTTTTCGACGCCGTGCGCGACGCCTTCCCTGCCGACCGCCCGGTGACCATGCGCGTCTCCGCCACCGACTGGATCGACGGCGGCTGGACCATCGAGGACACGGTCGCTTTCGCGCAGGCGCTCGAAAAGCGCGGCTGCTCCGGGATTCACGTGTCGAGCGGCGGCCTCGCGGCGGCCAATATTCCGGTCGGCCCCGGCTATCAAGTGCCGCTGGCGCGACAGGTCAAGCAGGCTGTCAAGATGCCGGTCATCGCCGTCGGCCTCATCACCGAATTCGATCAGGCCGAGGCCATTCTCGCGGCGGGCGACGCCGACCTGATCGCGCTGGCGCGGGCCATGCTTTACAATCCGCATTGGCCCTGGCATGCGGCGGCGCATTTTGGCGCCCATGTCCGCGCGCCCGATCAATATCTGCGCTCGCAGCCGCACGGGTTGAAGGATCTGTTCGATATGGGCGGGCAGAGTTGAAGCTTTCCCCCTCATCCGGTCCTTCGGACCACCTTCTCCCGCAAGGGGAGAAGGACAGCGCCGGATGAGGGGGCCTGACGCGTTACGCCTGCGGGGGCTGGGCCGCGACGACGGCCTGGGCGTCCGCAAGGGCGTCGCGCAGGGCCTGTTCCTTGGTGTGGTCGAAGGAGGTCTGGAGGACCTTGCCGCCGAGGCCGCGAACCGCTTCGAGAACCTTGTCGGTGGTCAGCTTGCGGATCAGCAGGAACAGCGCGGCGTTGCCGGACTGCAAACTCGCGCCGACTTGCTTCATGAAGTCGTCGTTGATGCCGATGTCGGTCAATTTGCCGCTCAGCGCGCCCGAGGCCGCGCCGACTGCGGCGCCGATCAGCGGATTGAGGAAGATCAGGCCGATCAAGCTGCCCCAGAAAGCGCCGCCCACGGCGCCTACCGCAGTGGTGTTGACCAGTTGGTTCAGTTTGACGCCGCCATTCGGCTCTTTAACCGCAATCACGGCGTCGCCAAGCTCGATCAAATATTCTTTCTGCAGGCCCAAAAGCTTCTGCCGGACTTCCTCGGCCTTGGCTTCCGTCGGAAATTCAATCACCACCAAATCACTCATCGAGTCGCTCCCTGCTCCAAAACCCGGTTTTTATCGGGGGCGCATGATAGCAAGCCGAACATATAAATACAGTGACGATGGCGCCCCGATGTGTTTATCGACGTAAACTCTCCGCGACGGAGCCTGATAAACCGCGTAAAATGAGGATTCCTTCTCGGAGAGGCCCAAAATGTTCGCGACGGATTTTCTCGACGGGTTCGACCGGCTCGTCGCCTTTGACGCCGAGACGACCGGCAAACGGACGCCCAGTCCCGATTTCATCAAAAAGCAGCCCTTCGCCTGGAAGCCACCGGGAGTCGTCATCGAGGTGGGCTTTGTCGAGATGCGGCGAGAGGGCGCTGGCTGGACCAAGACCAGGAGATGGCGGTCGCTGGTCAATCCCGACGGCCCGATCGATCCGGCGGCGATCGCCATCCACAAGATCAAGCCCGGCGACCTCAAGAATGCGCCGCGTTTTTCGCAAATCCAGCAGGAATTGCGCGATTTCATCGGCGAGGCGCCGATTGTCGCCCACGCCTACAAGAACGAGCGCGATTTTCTGAATTACGAATTCGCCCGCGCGAAAATCATCGGCTGGGGCGAGAGCGCCTATGCCGAAGAGCGTTTCATCTGCACGCAACGGCTTTATGCGCAACTCTTCCCCGGCGCGGGCAAGTCGCTGACCGCCATGTGCGACCGCCTCGCGCTCGACGCCAGCGAACGCGACGACCACCATGGCGCCTTGCTTGACGCCGACATGACCGCCGACGCGTTGATTTTGCTGGAGACACAACTCAAGACCGGCGTCGACGTCACGCCCAAATCATGGACATCCGTCTGACCGTAACGCTATTTTCCCTTGTGCCATTCGCCTCCACGGGGCTCCGTCCGGTTCTGATTTTCGTTATTCCAATTCTGTTCCTGTTCGCCGCCGGCCTGAAGCATGCGCGCGTTGTCGCCGGGCGGCGGCAAAGGCGCGCGCGGCGGCGCCGCCCAAGCCGAAGCTGAAACGAACAGCAACGCGGCAACGACCGAAGCCGATTTGAATTGATAATGGGTCATGGACCACCTCCTTGGGCGTTTCCAAACCAGCAAAGCGGTGATTTTGACGAGCCTATCGTCAAGAATAAGCAAATCACGCGCCGCTCTTTCGTTGGAACGCTATTGTTTTTGCCGCTCAGATAACGATCATTTTTTGCGATTAAAGGCGTTAGTTAAACTTTTTTTGGTCATTAAAAATAATAAACCTTATAATATCTGTGAACGCGAAAGAGATCGGCGGAACGCGATGAAGCGTCGCGTGTGGTCACGCAACCATTCGCATTGGTACGACGTTTGCTTAAAGCAAAGGATTAGATGGTGGAGGCTCAAGTGGCGACGGAAAACAAGGACATCTGGATCGATACCTGGATCACTTGGACGCCCGGCGAGTGGTCAGGCGATCTGCTCGGCTTCCGAACGCCACAGGAACGCAGGGACTATGAAATGGGCAAGTCCGGCCCGTTCTGGCGCCTTGTCCGGCGCGAAAAGCCCGCTCGCATCCGGCGCGCCGATCTCGCCGGAAAAGAGAGCCACCGCAACTTGAGGCTGCTGAAGCGCCTCTCACCTAAAAGGCCAACCTTCCGCCCACCAGCATCAGCGTGGCCGCGAGAAGGGTGCGCAAGGCCCGGTCGGGCACGCGGCCGGCGAAATGGCTGGCGATGGCGACGCCGGGGACCGAGCCGATCAGCAGGGACAGCAGCAGCGTCCAGTCAATCGAACCCAGAAACCAGTGGCCAGACCCCGCAATCAGCGTCAGCGGCACGGCGTGGGCGATATCGGAGCCGACAATGCGCAGGGTCGACATTTTCGGATAGAGCATGAGCAGGACCGTCACGCCGATGGCCCCCGCCCCCACCGAGGAAATCGACACCAGCACGCCCAGCGCCGCCCCGAGCGCCACTGTCGCCCCCGCGATCTGGCTGTCGGAAAGTTTTTCGAAAAACGGCTTTGATTTCGCCACCAGCCAGGGCCGAAACAAAAGCGACACCGAGGTCAGCAGCAGCGCGATGCCCAAAGTGGTGGTGATCGCCGAATTGGCATGGCCATCAGCCGCGCCGAAATATTTGAGCGCCAGCAGCGTAACGACGGCCATTGGCGCGCT
>CAWFBN010000112.1:0-13430 GCA_963813955.1 uncultured Alphaproteobacteria bacterium
ACGCTAAAGCTGGCGGATTAAGGGCGGTGTTTTTTTCGCCCCGCCTGAAGGCGCCCCGAAAAGCTGGGCAAATAAGCCGCCTGTGTTCTTGCTTTGCGCGCTCCGCCGCTGCAAAGTTGCGCCCCCGCAAAGGGTTGTTTGAGAATTCGGATCGCCTCCCCATGAAAGTCACGCTTGAGAGATCGGCTCTGCTAAAATCGCTCGGTCATGTCCATCGCGTCGTCGAGCGGCGCAACGACAATTCCGATCCTGTCCAACGTCCTGCTCAGCGCCGGCGCCGGCGGGCTGCAACTCAAGGCGACCGATCTCGACCTCGAAGTGACCGAAACGGTTCCGGCCGATGTCGGCCAGCCGGCGCGACCACCTTGCCCGCCCATACGCTCTATGAAATCGTGCGCAAATTGCCCGATGGCGCGCAGGTGTCGCTGGAGACCGGCGCCGACGACGGCCAGTTGCAATTGCGTTCGGGGCGCTCGCGCTTCAACCTGCAATCCCTGCCGGAAAGCGATTTTCCCGATCTCGCCGCCGGCGAGATGACCCATAAATTCAAGCTGGCGGCCGGCGAGCTCAAGACGCCTGCTCGACAAGACCCAATTCGCCATTTCCAACGAGGAGACCCGCTATTACCTCAACGGCGTGTTCATGCATGTGGCCGAAGTCGACGGAAAAGCCGTTCTTGCGCGCGGTTGCTACCGATGGGCACCGGCTGGCGCGGCTGGAGACGGCGGCGCCGGCCGGCGCGGCCGGCATGCCCGGCGTGATCGTGCCGCGCAAGGCGGTGGCGGAAGTCTTGAAGCTGATCGAGGACCCGGAGGGCGAGATCGGCGTCGAACTTTCAGCCGCGAAAATCCGCTTCACCTTCGGCGCGGTGGTGCTGACGTCCAAGCTGATCGACGGCTCCTTCCCCGATTACGCCCGCGTCATTCCGGCCCATAACGACAAGTTCCTGACCGTCGAGCGCAAGGATTTCGCCGACGCGGTGGATCGCGTCTCGACCATTTCCTCGGAGCGCGGGCGGGCGGTCAAGCTGGCCGTTTCGGAGGGCAAGCTGGTGCTGTCCGTGACCAATCCGGATTCCGGCTCGGCGATCGAGGAACTGGAGGTCGATTATGATGCGACGCCGCTGGAGATCGGCTTCAACGCCCGCTACCTGATCGAAATCGCCAACCAGCTCGACAGCGACACCGCTTTGTTCAAGCTCAACGATTCCGGCTCGCCAACCATTGTCCAGGACCGCGACGGCGCCAATGCGCTCTACGTGATCATGCCGATGCGCGTGTGACGTCTTGCGGTAGCCTTTTGCACAGATAGGTTCGCGCCCCACCGGGCGGAAAGTTTTCGATGCGTCCCGCGGCGCTGAAACCGCATTTGCGATAGAAATAGGTCGCGCCAGGATCGAAAGTGTCGAGATAAATCCCGACCAAGGCGTTTTCGCGCGCCAAATTCTCGGTTTCTTCGAGCAGCGCGCGTCCGAGTCCCCGTCCCCGCCATTCCGGGATCAGGAAAAACTGGCCAACATAGAGCCAGCGCCAATGGATCACGCCGTTGATCCCGCCGATCCATCCGCCGGCCTCATTGCGCGCGACCAGGGCGAAAGCCTCCTCATCGCGCGGGCCATAAGTCGCGGCGACTTCCTCGGCAAGCCGTGCGGCGGTGAATTTCGTCGCGCCGGCGCCGACCGCTTCCCTTCCGATATGAAATATGTTGGACGGAGGCGATTTTTCGTTCATCTATCCACGCATGAAGACAAGGATTTTACTAGCCTTGGCGTTATGGGCTTCGGGCGCTTGGGGCGCAATGGCCGACTGCGCCGCCCCGGCCACGGTCAAGCTGCCGATTGCCGGCGGATTGCAGCCCCTTTCGCGCGTAAAAGATTATCGCGTTGTCCTGAAAACCTGCCACCGGGACAAGGACAAACGCCTTGCTATCCGTGCGATGAACGTCGACGGCGACGATTTGTTGCTGACCGTGGATCCGCAAAGTCTCGACACGCGACTGGAGCGCAAGGACTGCTGGCAATGCGACGATACGACGCAGCCCCAGCAGGCGGGCACGCGCTTCATGGACGCCGTAAATCGGTTTTCGCAGCAGACGGGCAAGGCCACGGCCGGATGGCTCGCCAACGCCGGCATGACTCATGGGCATGACGATACCGGCGTCTTCGTCACCGGCGACCTGTGCCCCTCTCGCAAGCCGCTCGACCGGGCGTTTCTGCAAAAGCTCGAACAGCCGGGCGCGGCGACGCCCGTCGCCCTGTCGGTCAGCGGTCTATGGATAAAGCAACATTATGACGATTTTGCCTGGCTGCGGCGGGAGAAGGCGGAAGGTCGCCTGGCGATCACCTTCGTCAACCATTCCTTCCACCATCCCTACCAGCCGGGCGTGGCCGACGGGCAGAATTTCCTGCTCACGCCCGGCGTGGACATGAAGGAAGAAATCCTCGATGTCGAAAGACTGCTGATCGCCAATGGCGAAACGCCGAGCGTGTTTTTTCGCTTTCCCGGCCTGATTTCCAGTCCGGCCCTGATGACCACATTGCGCGAAAACCATCTGATCCCGCTGGGGACCAATGCCTGGCTGGCGCTGAATCCGAGCCGAAAGGCGGCGGCCGGCGCCATCGTGCTCGTCCATCCCAATGGCAACGAGCCGTTCGGATTGCATCTTTTCGAGAGTCAGCAGGACAAGCTGCCGAAGCCCTTCCGTCCGATCACCGAAGCGCCGTGATGTGGGGCCGCATCAACACCTGATCGATGAAGGCGATGCTATCGGCCAGCACCGGCGCGCGCCAGCGGAAGGGGCGCGACAGGGCCAGCACCAGCCCGGCATGGCCGATGCCGGGATAGAGGTGGTTTTCGACCCGCACGCCTTTTTCGCTCAAGGCGCGGGTCATGTCGTCGGCATTGAAAGCCGCAACCACGTCATCCTCCGCGCCGCGCGCAAAAAACATCGGCGGCGTCTTTGGCGAGACCTGGGCCAAGGGGCGCGCCATAGCCGGATTTTCCGCCGCCGCGCGGAAAATGTCGCTGGTGCGCGGCCAGGTGGTCGGATCGAAGGCATAGGGCCCCGCCAGACCGACGACGGCGGCGGGGGGCGGCGCATCGGCCAGATAACGTGGATCGACCGCCAGCAGCGCGGCGATATGAGCGCCGGCGGAATGACCCATCAACACGAAGGGCCGATTCTGGCCCTCGGCGTTCAGGTGTTTCTGCGCCCAGACATAGGCGAGCGCCGCATCTTCGACGAAAGTGGGGAAGCCGACCTGGGGGTAGACCCGGTAATCCGGGATGACCGCGGTAAAACCCTGCGCCGCCAGCGCCGCGCCGACGAAGCGATACATGCTCCGTTCTCCCCGCCGCCAGCCGCCGCCATAATAGAAAACCACGATCGCCTTGCGGTCCATTTCCGGCGCGGGTCGATAGACATCGAGTTTTTGCCGCGGCAAAGCCCCGTAGGCCAGACCCCTGCGGATGGAGGCGTTTTCGGAAACCAGACGATTGAACAAGACGCCCGGCAGGCTGAGATTGCTCTCCTGCCGGGCGCCCACTTCGGCGAAAGCCACTACCGCCCCCATCAGACCCGCGCCAAAGATTAGCGTTTTCTTGACTATCTTCACTCGCCCACCCGATCCCCAAAGCTGTCCGAGTCCATACTTGCCGCGGTCAGGAAAGTTTCGGGAGGCCGGTCAGCCGCAGACGATGATTTTCTTTTTGTTGCGATTGCCGTCGCGGTCTCCGATCGGACGATCATCAGGGCTTGGCGGCGGCGGCAACAGGCAACGCTCCAGATCTGCGCCGACCAGAGCCTCCGTCGCAATGATCGGCGCCGGTTTCTCCCGCATCCCTGGTTTTGGCCTTTCGGGACTGGCGGCGAGCGCAGCCAATCCGGCGCCGACGGCCACGACAAGAGTGATACGGAAAAGCCGCTTTCTCAACTGACGCACGCGCATCGAACACCCCTAACTGACGCTTACGCTGAACCTCACGGCGACGCGAAAGTTCCGGGAAAAAAGGACGAACAAGGCGAAAGTCTACAGGCCGTTTGCCGCGCCGTATTTTTCGCGGCGCCTTTTTTGGGTATGATGTTGGTTTGGGCCCCACGAGAGGCCCTTGTCCCAGGAGCGTCTGCCATGTCCGCCCGCCCGCCCGGAAAGCGACTCGAGGAGGACGAGGCCGCTCCGTTCGATGCGGTCCAGCCTTGCGGCTGGCTGATGGTCTGCAACGCCCAGGCCACCACGGTGCTGCGCCCTTCGGCCAATCTCGGCGAATTATTTCCCGACCACGCCAAATCGTTCGTCGGGGCCTCGGTCAGCGAATTGCTGGGTTCGGAAACCGCGCATGGCTTGCGCAACGCCCTGGCGCGATTCATCGGTCCGACGCGGCCCGCCCTGTTCCTGGATCGCCGGCTTGCCGGCCGCGACGGCGCCTTCGATATCGCGACAAGCCGGGCCGGCGACGAAATCCTGATCGAAATCGAACCGGCGCCGTCGCACAGAGCGATCGCGACGCGCTGGACCGCATACGCGCGATGATCGACCGCATCGCTCAGGCGACCGAAGCCGAAAAATTGCTGGCGACGGCGGCCCGGCTGATTTTTTCCGTCCTGCAATATGATCGTGTTTCGATCCTGCGCTTCGAGGACGACGGATCGACCCGCGTTCTTGCCCAACACAAGAGCGTCGATCTGGAGCAGGAGGATCAGGCGGCGGATTTGACCGGCGCGCCGCAGCCCCGCCTTGACGGTCCACGGATCAGGTTCATCGCCGATCACGACGCGCCGCCGTCGCCGATCCTTGGCGAAGAGGAGGGCGTTCCCCTCGACATGACCTGGTCATGTTTGCGCGCGGCCGACGTTGACGAGCGCCAGTCCTTGCGGCGCGGCGGCTTTGTCGCCTCGCTGTCGCTGACGCTAATGGTCGACGGCGCCGTATGGGGGCTGATTTTGTGTCAGGACCGGGCGCCGCGCCATCCCTCGATGTCGGTGCGGGCGGTCACTGAACTCTTCTGCGACTTTCTGTCGCTCCAGTTGCAGGCTCTCTTGCAAAAGCGGGCCTTGCAAGAGCACCCCGCCAGCAGTCAGTCGCAGACTAGGCCGCCTGACCGCAGCATTTCTTGAATTTCTTGCCCGATCCGCAGGGACAGGGATCGTTGCGGCCCGGCTGCGGCCCGAGCACCACCGGCGCGCTCTTCAGGCTCAATTCTTCGGCGAAAAACCAGACGCCCTTGGCGGGATCGCGGCGGAACAGGGATTTTTCCTTGTGGGTCAGCGGCTTGCCGTCGCGGTTGAAATGGGCGACGAAAGTGACCTTGCCGACCGAATCGCCCTCAAGCCCCTGCTCGGTCTCCACAATTTCGAGACCGCGCCATTGGCTTTTATTCGCCCAATCGGACGTCGCCGTGCGATTGAAGTCGCTGCGCTGGTCGGGCGACAGCGTCTCATAGAGATAGTCTATGTCGCCCTTGGTGAAGGCGCTGTAGCGCGAGCGCATCAGGGCTTCGGCTGTGGGCGGATTTTTCTCATGCGCGAGATAGGGGCCGCAGCATTCGGAGAAGAGGCGTTTTTCCGGCGCCATGGCGCGGCAGGGGCAGGTTTCTTGATTCATGGCGCGCAAGCTAAAGCGTTTTCAGCCCAAGTGGAACCCGAAATCGCGTCAATGTTTGGGGAAAGTTTCGATCGTCAGTTCGCCATAGGGCGAGTGGGGCGCATCGGCCGGCGATGCTTTCGTCGCTTTGGGATTTTCAACCGCATCCAGCGCCGAGAATGACTGATCGCTTTGACCGGAGCGTAAGCGGTCGACGCCTCGGAATGCATCAGCTGCCTTGCCGCTCGGGGCCGCGGCGTCGCCGCTCGCGCGCCGGGCCATGGGAGGTTCCGAGATGCTTCCGTGCGTCGGCTTTGGCGACGCAAATTCCTTTGGAAACGCGCAAATACTCGCCGCGCGGGCATTGCCGCGCCACAGCCGGCGCAGCCGCGAAACAGATCAGCGCGGAAACGGCCAGCCAAAACGAGAGCGCTCGCTTGCTGCTCGACGCGGTGAAAAATTGGTTCATCAGTCGCCATCACCCGGTTGTCACGAGCTTCAATGCGAAATGCTCGTGACAGAAATAAGGCCGAGCTACAAGGACTGCGGGGTTGCCTTTTGGTCGCGCGGGCCGCAGAACGCCGCTAACCACTTCTTATTCTTGAACGGGCGAGCGCCACCATGGGTTTCAAATGCGGCATTGTCGGCCTGCCGAACGTCGGCAAATCCACTTTGTTCAACGCCTTGACGCAGACGGCGGCGGCGCAGGCGGCCAATTATCCCTTCTGCACCATCGAGCCGAATGTCGGCGATGTCGCCGTTCCCGATCCGCGTCTTGAAATGCTGACCAAGATCGCCGGATCGAAGGAAATCATCCCGACCCGCCTGACTTTTGTCGACATCGCCGGGCTGGTGCGCGGCGCCTCCAAGGGCGAAGGTCTGGGCAACCAGTTTCTCGCCAATATCCGCGAATGCGACGCCATCGCCCATGTCGTGCGCTGTTTCGTCGACGGCGACATCACCCATGTCGATGGCGAAGTCGATCCGATCCGCGACATCGAGACCGTCGAGACGGAATTGATGCTGGCCGATCTCGAATTCGCTGGAAAAGCGCATCGTCTCGCTGGAGAAAAAGGCCAAGGGCGGCGACAAGGAAGCCAAGGAAATCGTCGATCTGATGAACCGCAGCCTCGTGTTGCTGCGCGAGGGCAAGCCGGCGCGGCTGGCGCAGATCGCGCCGGAAGAACGCAAACTTTTCAGCCAGCTTGGCCTGCTGTCGTCCAAGCCGGTGCTCTATGTCTGCAATGTCGAGGAAGCCTCCGCCGACAAGGGCAATGAATTTTCTGAAAAAGTGAAAATCGCGCGCGGCGGAAGAAGACGCCGTCGCCGTGGTGGTCTCGGCCCAGATCGAAAGCGAAATCGCCGTGATGCCGGCCGCCGAGCAGAAGGATTACCTCGACGCCGTCGGCCTCGACGAGCCGGGCCTCAACCGCGTCATCCGCGCCGGCTACGGCCTGTTGCACCTGATCACCTATTTCACCGTCGGCCCGAAGGAGGCGCGCGCCTGGACCGTCGAGAAAGGCACCAAGGCGCCGGCGGCGGCCGGCGTCATCCACAGCGATTTCGAAAAGGGTTTTATCCGCTCGGAAACCATCGCCTATGACGATTACGTCGCCTTCAATGGCGAGTCGGGCGCGCGCGAGGCCGGCAAATTCCGGCTCGAAGGCAAGGAATATGTCGTCTCCGACGGCGACGTGCTGCATTTCCGCTTCGCCAATTAAAGCGTTTTTCGACCAGCCGGACCGTCTCGCGCGCAGAGGCGGGTCCGACCGACGGCGTCGATAACGATCAGCTGATTCTTCACCGAGCAGGTGTTGATTCCGAGCAGCTGGTAAGGCGGGCACCAGCCGATCAGGCCGGTCAGCAGCGGCACGACGCCGATCCAGCCCCAAGGGGTCTGCGGGCCGACGAAGACGAGGGCGATCAGCGCAAGACCGACGAGGATGCGCAAGATGCGTTCGATATTTCCGATATTGGCGGTGCATGAACTTTCTCCATTTGGCGGCGCGATGCGCCAAACCTTATAGAGCACGAACGCCGCGATCATCAGTGATTAAGTCACGCGAGCGCAAGATCTCCAGGCCGCGCCGGTCCGTCAGCGTCGATCGCGCCGCGCGCCAGCCGCAACAGTCCGTCGCGCTGAAAGGCGACAACTGCCGGCTGACCACTTCGCGCGCCGCGCCGATTTCCTCGGCCAGTTCCTGATGGGTGGTGGCGAGCGCCTGGCCGCGCCGGCGCGCTCGAGCAGCGCGCCGCAAGGCGCGCGTCGACGCGAAGAAAGGCGATGGTCTCGATCAACCGGGTCATTTCGGCCAACCGCGCGCCGAAACGGCTCGAACACGAACTCGGCGAAGAACGGCGAATTGCGCAGCAGACCGTGAAACGCGCCGGCGGCACGATGACGAGCCGCAAAACGCGTTTCGGCGAAGCCTTCGGCCGAATAATGGCGCCGCCCATCAGGCAGAGCGTCGTCTGCACGCAGGTCTCGCCCGGGGCGACGCGATAGAGCACGAGCGGCGTCCATTCCGCCGGTCAGCGCCAACGCGCATCTGGCCATCCAGCACCAGCACAAAACCCTGGCAGGCCGCGCCCGGCGCAAACAGCGTTTTGCCCCTGGCGACGTCAGCGCGGGCATAAAGCTGCCAAAATCTCCCGCGCATGCGGCGTCGACCCCGCCAAAGGCGCGAATTGGTCGATCCAGCCGCCATCATAGCGCCAACGGCGCGTTGGCGACGAGAAAATCGCGAAAGGCCATCACGCGCGCGACATTCTTCATTTCCTCCGGATAGGCGAGCCAGCAATCGAACATCGGCATTTCCGCGCGCAGTTCGAGCCGCGACCAGCGGCGAATTCGGCGTGATCACGTAATCGGGCAGCACGCCGACGCCTGCGCCTTTTTCCATCACATTGACCATGGCGAGGATATTATTGATCGAAATCGCCGGGCTCGCGCGGATTTTTCGCGTCGCGGCCCAAAGTCAGCAGCAGGTTGAGCGTCTTCAGATAGCCCGCGCCGTTGACGCCGAAGGAGACGATGCGGTGGGCGTCGAGATCGGCCGCCGATTGCGGCCGCCCGAAGCGATCCAGATAGCCGCGTGAGGCATAGGCCGAATAATGGACCGTGAAACAGCCGGCGGCGGATGAGATCGGGCTGGGTCGGCTCGCGCAGGCGCAGCGCGACATCGGCCTCGCGCATCGAAAGGTCCAGTTCGTCATCGGTCAGGATCACGACCAGTTCGATATCGGGATAAAGCTCGCGGAATTCCGCCAGCCGCGGCGCCAGCCAGGCGGAGCCGAAGCCGGTATTGGCGGTGACTTTCAACAGGCCATGCGGCTTTTCGCGCGCATCGGACAGGCGCAGGCGGGCGCCCTCCAGCCGCACCAGCACCTCCTGCACCGTGCGAAAAAGCATTTCGCCCTGCTCGGTCAGCAAAAGCCCGCGCGCATGACGATGAAACAGCGAGGTCTTGAGGTCATATTCCAGCGCCGCGACCTGGCGGCTGATCGCCGACTGGCTCAGATGCAGCGCCTCACCGGCATGGGTGAAAGAGCCGGCGGCGGCGGCGGCGTGAAAAATGCGCAGCTTGTCCCAGTCCATCCGCCCCCGCGCCAATGCCGATCGATTCTTTATAGCTTGAAAATGCCGAAAGAAACCTCGCCATTTTGCAAGATCATCCCCAGATCAGGCTTCCAGACCCAAATAAGACGTGAAGCCCGGAGGCGCACATGTTTTCAATGCGCAAAAAGTTGCAAATTCCTTCCCCTGCCGAAGCCTTGTCCGGACGGTCGGAGCCTATCCCCACCGCCAAAACGCATTTCGTCAATGGCCGCCCCCTCGCGCCGCCTTATCCGGAGGGCTTTGAGCGCGTGGTGTTCGGCATGGGATGTTTCTGGGGGGCCGAACGCAAATTCTGGCAGGCGGGCGAAGGCGTTTACGTGACCGCTGTTGGCTATGCCGGCGGGATCACGCCCAATCCGACCTATGAGGAAGTCTGCTCGGGCATGACCGGCCATACGGAAGCGGTGCTGGTGGTGTTCGACCCCGCACAAATATCCTTCGGCAAATTGCTGGCGCTGTTCTGGGAGTCGCATGATCCGACCCAGGGGATGCGGCAGGGCAATGACACCGGCACGCAATATCGTTCGGCCATTTACACCACCACCGAGGCGCAGGCCAAGGCGGCGGCGGAGTCGAAAATTCTTTACCAAAAAGCTTTGACCGAGCATGAACTCGGCCAGATCACCACGGAAATCGGCCCGGCGCAGGGAATTTTACTTTGCCGAAATCCTACCATCAGCAATATCTTGCCAAAAATCCGGCGGGCTATTGCGGTCTTGGCGGCAGCGGCGTCGCTTGCCCCATCGGCCTCGGAGTCTGAGTACTGATCCGAGGGTGGGCATGAATTTTTTAAAAAAGCTCGAGCTGGCGATTGAAACCATTCTCTTCGCCAGCCGCTGGCTGCTCGCGCCGTTTTTCCTCGCCTTGGCCTTCAGCCTGCTGGTGCTGCTGTTCAAAGCCGGGCAGCATGGGCTGCATCTGCTCGAAACCTGTTTCACCGCCTCCAAATCCGCCGTCGTGCTCGATGTCCTGAGCCTGATCGACATTTGCCTCACCGGCTCGCTGGTCGTGCTGGTGATTTTTTCCGGCTATGAGAATTTCGTCTGCCGCACCGATCCGGCGCGCCACGCCACGCGGCCGGAATGGATGACGGCGATCGATTTCAGCGGACTGAAAATCAAGCTGCTGTCCTCCATCGTGGCGATTACCGCGATCCAGACCCTGCGCGACTATATGGATCTCGACAACCGGCCCGACCGCTCGCTGGCGTGGAGCGTCGGCGTCCATCTCACCTTCGTGCTGTCCACGGTGCTGCTGGCGTGGAGCGACCGCATCGGCGGACACGCGGCGAAAACCAGCGATCACTGACTGGCCTTGCGCGCGGGCGGCCGATGTCTTATCGCCGCTGGGATCGAACGAAAGGCTCCAAAATGTCTCTGAAAAGATTGCACCCCGGCAAGCGCATGAGCCAGGGCGTTGTGCGCGGCAATACCGTTTATCTGGCCGGTCAGGTGGCGGACAAGACCGCCGGCGGCGCGGTCGGCGCGCAGACGGCGGAAATTCTCGCCCAGATCGACGCCCTGCTGGCGGAAGCCGGCACGGACAAGACCAGAATCGTGATGGCCACCATTTATCTCGCCGATATTTCGACGTTTGGCGAAATGAACGCCGAATGGGACAAATGGGTGGTCGAGGGCGAGACCCCGGCCCGCGCCACGGTCGAAGCCAAGCTGGTCGCGCCCGACTACAAGGTGGAAATCGCCATCATCGCGGCGCTCCACGGACACTCCAAACACGATGCGTGAGAGTTGGGATTGAGATTCGCTGGGGCGATTAGTGCCGCCGGTTCCATTGAGCGGATTATCTTCGTCCCAGCCATAGCTCAGCGTCTCGAAACGCATGGCGGCGAGATCGAACAGCGCCAGCCGTCCGACCATCGACGTTCCAAACCCGACGATCTCCCGCACCACTTCCAGCGCCATCAGCGAGCCGACCATGCCGGTCAGCGCGCCGAGCACGCCCGCCTCGGCGCAGGTCGGCAGGGCGCCGGCGGCGGCTTTTGCGGGAACAGGCAGCGATAGGTCGGATTGGGCTTGCCGTCCGGCCCGGTCTCGAAGGGGCGCAAAGTGGTGAGCGAGCCGTCGAATTGCCCGACCGCCGCCGTCACCAAGGCTTTTTGGCATAAAAGCAGGCGTCGGAAACGAGATAGCGCGTGTCGAAATTGTCCGAGCCGTCCGCGACCACATCGCAGCCCTCTATCAGCTCCCCTGACGTTGCTCTGATCGAGCCGCACCGGGCGCGCTACGAATGCGGACATGCGGATTGAGGCGTGCCAAAACTTCCGCCGCCACCTCCGTCTTGGGCCGGCCGAGATCGGCGGCGCCGAAAGAATCTGCCGTTGCAGATTGGACAGCGACACCATGTCATCGTCGACGATGGTCAAGGTCCCGACGCCCGCCGCCGCCAGATACAGCAGCAGCGGCGCGCCGAGGCCGCCGGCGCCAATGACGCAGACATGCGCGGCCTTGAGCTTGCGCTGGCCCGGACCGCCAATGTCGCGCAGCACGATATGGCGGGCGTAGCGTTCGACTTCCTCCGTCGTCAGTTCAGGCAAAAGGCTCATCTGGACGCCGCGCCTTTCGCCCATTCGAGAGCCTGTTCGAGGCGGTCGTCGCCCCAGAAAATTTCACCGTCCGAAGTGACGAATGTCGGCGCGCCGAACAGACCGAGTTTTTGCGCCGTCTCGGTCTCCTCGCGCAGAAATGCGCGGACGGGATCGGATTTGGCTTTTTGCAAAAATTCCGCCGCCGGCAGGCCGAGGCTCGCGAGACACCCGACAAGACGCCCTCGTCGGAAAGGGAGCGGCCCTCGCCAAATTCCGCAGCGAAGATGGCGAGGCTGAAATCGGGCCGCAGATTGTCCGGCACGGCAAGGGCAAGCCGCGCCGCGAGCAGCGAATTTTGCGGGAAGGGGTTTGGCTGTTGCAAGGGCAGGCCGCGCGCCGCGCAGAGACGCTCCATGTCCCGCCACATATTGCGTCCCTTGGCGGGAAAGAGATTGAAGGGCGAGGTTCGTCCACCCCTGCGCCGCGAAAATCGGTCCGAGCAGGAAGGGCCGCCAGCGCAATTTCACACCCGCAGCCTTGGCCAGCGTGCCGCAGCGCGAGGCGGCCAGATAGGAATAAGTGCTGGCGAAATCATACCAGAAATCAAGCTGGGCCAATTTCCTCTCCTCGCTTTGGCTTTCTTGCGATTTTGCCTTGCCGGCGCAAAACGTCCTAAGACAACCATGACCTTTTTCCGCGCCGCAAGGAATGCCGTGCCGATTGAAAAAACCCTGCTGGCGGCTGTATGCGCCACTTTGGCCTGTCTGACGCTGTTCACGCTGTGGCCCGGCCTCGATTTGGCTGTCGCGCGCAAATTTTTCGACGCCGGCCATTTCATTGGCCGCACCCGCACGGGCGAAATTTTTCGCGTCGTTTTCTATTATGCGCCTTATGTGATTCTCGGCTTTCTGCTGGTTGCCGCCGCCGCCCGCCGTCTCGGCATGACGCGGCGCGGACCGGACGGGCGCGCGATCCTGTTCCTTGTCGCCTCGCTGGCGCTCGGCCCCGGCCTGCTGGTCAATGGCGTGCTGAAGGAAAACTCCCACCGTCCCCGCCCCGAACAGACGGTGGAATTCGGCGGCCCGTGGCGATTCCGGCCATATGAGACCTTCGACGGCGAATGCCGCCGCAACTGCTCCTTCGTTTCGGGCGAGGTCGCGACCTCCGCCTGGACGCTGGCCCCCGCCCTGCTGGCGCCGCCCGCCCTTCCGCGTGCTGGCGGTCGGCGCGGCGCTGGCCTTCGCCGCCGCAACGGGCGTCCTGCGCATGTCCTTCGGCGGCCATTATCTCTCCGATGTCGCTTCTCGCCGCGCTTTTCACCTTTATGATCGTCCTCGGACTTTATCGCTGGTATTCTGGTCGCCCCAAACATTGAGCGTAGGCGGCCATGACGCTTTTTTCCCTTCTGTCGGACGACGCCGCGATTTTTTTACGCTGGGTGCATGTGGTCGCGGCCATGGTGTGGGTCGGTTCGGCTTTCGCCCTGGTGCGGCTCGATCTCGCCATGCGCCCGCGCGACGGGGACCAACGGCCGCAATCGCTGCTGCTGAACGCCGGCGCCGGCTTCAGATTTTTTCGCGCGGAAAATGCCGACGCCGCCGAAACGCCCGTGCATTTCAAATGGGAGGCCTATGCCGCCTGGGCCAGCGGCTTTGCCCTGCTCTGTCTGATTTTTTGCGCCGCGCCGG
>CAWFBN010000113.1:0-160946 GCA_963813955.1 uncultured Alphaproteobacteria bacterium
GCGGAGTTTTGCAGATCAGGAAGACCAAGCTTCCCAAGGATCGCCTGGTCCCGGTTCACACCACGACTTTGGCGGCGCTGCGCCAGTATGCGCGCCAACGCGATGCGGCGTTTCCGGTGGCGAAGGATCTGCTGATTTTTTCCTCAGTTCGCGCGGCAATCGGCTGTCGTCGCCGGGGCTTTCACATCGTGTTCAACGCGGCCTCTGAGCTCGCTGGCTTGGACAATGGCAAGCCGATGAGGCCGCATGATTCTTAGAGACCGCTTCGCCGTGACGCGGCTCGCTGCATGGCACCGAGAGAACGCCGATGTGCAGGCGTTGCTGCCTTTGTTGGCCACCTATCTCGGCCATACCCGTTACTCCGACACCGCCTACTATGTTACGGGCACGGCGGACCTGCTTGGCATCGCGGTGGACCGCGCATTTGGTGATGATGGAGGCGCCCTATGAGCGCACATCTCTCGCTCGCGCCGCTGCTGGAGTTGTTTTTTGGAAGCCGGTTGACCAACCAAAGAAACGCAAGTCCTTCAACCGTCGCGAGCTACCGCGACGCCTTGCGTACGTTGGTCCTGTTCGTCGCCGAAAGAACCGGGCGTCAGCCGTCCCCATTGGGCGTCCCGGATTTTGATCGAGACCTTGTCCTTGCTTTCCTGGATGAGCTTGAAGTGAAGCGCAAGAACTCGATTCAGACGTGAAACGCGCGCCTGACGGGGCTATTCGATCCTTTTTCCATCATGTGGCGGTGAACGACCCCGCGTCGTTGGGATTTGTCCAGCGCATTTCTCGCTATCCCGCTTAAAAGAACGCACATCGAGGTCACGCATCATCTGTCCCGAAACGAGGTTGATGCTCTCATCAATGCGCCGGATCAACAAACGCCGCGCGGCCGGCGCGATCGGGCGCTTTTGCTTTTCCTGGCGCGCACCGGCGCGCGCGTTTCGGAAGCCATCGGCGCGCAAACGCCGGCCGATCTTCAGCTGGATCGCCCCGACGACTGCAAGAACCCTCCTGCGCGGGCAAGGGGCGCAAGGAACGGATCGTGCCCATCCCGAGCGATCTCGTAAAAGGACTCAAGGCGCCTGACGGAACGAGCGAGGCGTCGCTCTCCACGCGAGACGCGCCCGATCTTCGTCGGCGCGCACGAAGAACGCCTGACGCGCTTGGAGCGACCCACATCGTGCGGCGAGCCGTCGCAAGGGCGACGGTGACCATCCCGGACCTCGCGCGCAAACCCATATCGCCTCACGTCTTTCGACATACGTCTTAACGGCTGGGACGCCGCCGCAATCGGGCGTGGATCTCCTGACCATCCAGGCATGGCTGGGGCATTCGCAAGTTGTGACCACGATATCGATACGCCGCAGCAGACGTCGAGATGATGCGACGAGGGCTCGAAAAAAGGGTGGGGTCTTGGCGCCGATGCCGCTCGCTTCAAACCCAAGGATGCGGTGCTGCGACTCCTTGAGAGCATCTGATATTATGTGGCGGCGAAGTTCGAGAACGCGCTGCGCAATTCATGAAGGCTGTAAAATTTCCTTAACCGCGCCGCCACATATCCATGCCCGACACATATATGAGGATATGTGGCGCGCCACATATCCTCACAACGGCAATCTATTCTGTTTTCGCGGTCGCCGCGGTGATCTTTTGAAAATGATCTGGCATGACGGCCAAGGGGCCTGCCTTTTCGTAAACGATCTGCGTTCATACTACACCTCTTCCAGCTTCAGCTGAGCGTCTATGCCGCGCTGGCGTTTTGTGCGCGGGCAGCGGCCCGGTCGACGAGACGGTTCCATCGGCTGCATTGCTTTTGCGGCAAATCTTTTTCGGGAATTTCGTAAAGGCAATAGTGCCCGTTGTAGGAATGCCCGGTGACGAGGCCATAGTTGACCCAGCTCGTGAGGGTGGTCTCATGGATATTGAGACGCGCCGCAGCTTCCTTTTTGGTCACATACCCCGCTCTCTCAGTCGATCGTACCGTGAACTCAGTTTGTATTCGTGAACGAGATAGGCAACCCGTTTGGGGGTGAAGCGGGCGTCTTGGCGCCCTCGGCGCGCCGCCTCGCCCGGGCGATAACCTTGCTGGTTGAGGAGTTCGGCGATCTCGGCATAGACGTGGTCGTCGAGCAGCTTGTCGATCAGTTCGACGATACCGGGCTGTGTCTTGACCTGCTGGGCGGAGGATTTTGGGCTCACGGTGGTGAGCGTCTGGATCTTGCCGCCTTTGAAGCGAACATGAACCTTGGTGGTTCCTTCCGCCGGTAGCTTCACGAGGGTGACGTCTTCGATGACGTGGGCGAGCAGCCGCTTGCGTTCTCGGTTTGGGGTATCGGGATCGGCCCAGAGCTTCTTGAAGTCCACCGTCATCGCGATGAGCCGCTCGTGGACGGCTGCGTCCAGAACGAATTGATCGTGGTCCTGGGCGCGCTGGCGCTCCTCGCGGGCGTTGGCCAATATGCGGAGCTTGTCATTCCACTCGCCTTCGAGCATGTCGGCGACGAGGCGATTGTTGGGGTCGACCAGCATGAAGCGGCGCTGGGCGAGATCGGCGTCGGTTTGGGCGCGCTCGATTGCGCGGCAGCGCAACCGGTCGGCCTCTTCATGGCGCGCCTGGATCTCACTGCGCACTTCGAGCGCCAGTTCGACGGCCAACGGCGTCATCTCTTCGGCGATCAGCATGCCGATGGCTTGATCGACCGGAGGTCCGGCGATCGACTGGCACGAGGGTTCGCCGCGATAGTTGTGGGGGCGATCGCAAACATACCACGCGTCCTGTCGGCCGCGCCGGGCGGCATAGCGGACCCTAAAATGTCCGCCGCATCGACCACAGATGGCCCGTCCTTGCAGCAGCGCCGGGCCTTCTCTCGGAATTGACGTTCGCGCCGCGTCATAGCCATGGCCGTTCGCCTTGAGAATTTCAGGTTCTCCTGGTGCTGCTCCCAACTGATATAGCCGGGATGGGCATTTGGAATGCAGGCCAGCCAATCGTCGTTGCCTCGGGAACGTACGGTCTTTTTGCCCTCGATGGTGCGCCGGAACTGTCGCCGGCCATAGGTGTAGGCGCCGGCGTAACGCGGATTGGTCAGGACGCGCATCGCCGTGGAAGCGGTCAGCGGCCGAAAGACCGTCTGCTGTTGTGCAGGCGCGAGGGGAACAGAAGGCCTTCCTTGCGAAAGGACTTGACGGTCTGGGACGCGGAGCCGACGCGCGAGAACGTCTCGAAGAAATGGGCGATCGTCTCCCTGACCTGGAGGTCCGGATCCAGCGCCACATTGCCGGAGAGGTCATAGACCAGCCCGGTCGGCAGCGGGCAGCGGAACTCGCCACGCTTCGCCTTGTTGAGGATGCCGCCGCGCAGCCTCGCCTTGATCACGTGGAGTTCGGCTTCGCTCATGGTGCCCTTCAATCCCAACAGAAGCCTGTCGTTGAAGCTGGCCGGGTCGTAGACGCCATCCTCGTCGAGGATCAGGGTGTCGGCAAGGGCGCAGATCTCCAGCAGGCGCTGCCAGTCGGCGTTGTTGCGCGCCAGACGGGAGACTTCCAGGCCCATCACGATCCCGGCGCGTCCCAGGCCGACATCGCTGACCAGCCGCTGGAACCCCTCGCGCCAAATCGCCGATGCGCCGGACTCGCCCTGATCGTTGTCGATGACGATGATCTGCTCGTCGCGCCAGCCGAGGGCGACGGCGCGTCGCGCAGCGCATATTGCCGCTTGGCGCTCTCGGCGTTCTCGACGACTTGCCGCATCGACGACTGGCGGATGTAGAGATAAGCGCCGCGTTCGAGATGGTGACGCTGAACTTTGAGCTGTGCGTTCATGGGAATATCCCCTCATGTAAGCCGGCGTGGTTTGTGCCGGTGGCGATTGTCGCAAGGACGTGAACGACGGCGCGTGCCCGCCCTGCGTCGATGAGGCGGACGGGGCCGGTCGATCGGTTCTTGAGCGGAGCTTGCCGCCGCGGTCAGCACCTTTGCCCATCCCCACATGCCCCGGCGCAAAAACAGCATGAGGCCGCTGCGGGCCATGAGCGGCAGCGCTTCGCCAGAACCGCGGCGCGCAGCACCTCGTACTCGGACGCAAGGACCGACGACAGGATCGAACAAGCTGAGGTCGCGGCGACGTTCACCGGCGAGTTTTTTTTAATGCCCGCTCGATCGTTCTCGGATGAAGCTCGATATGGAGTTCGTTGCGCACCAGCCTGGCGAGTTCCCGGGCGCGAACCGGTTCGCCGGGAACCAGCCGCGCCTTCAGGAAGGCCATGATGTCGTCGTCGAGCTTGTGGGGACCGCGGGGGCCTGGCTTCGCGTGGACCAGTCCGGCAATCCCGGCGGCGTCGAAGTTCGTCTTGGCCTGATAGTAGGTCGGCCTGGAGATGCCATATTCGTCGGCGGCGTCGGTGATTGACAGCTTGTCGGCGGAGACGCGGCGCAGCATCTCGTATTTGACTTGCACGGCGTCGTGCGGATCGAAGAACTCGCCGCCGCGAAACTTGAGATCGCGAACCTTGTCCGGGGCGGAATTGAATACGCCCTCCTCGATAGGGCGTCCCTCTTCGATCGCTTGCTGTCGGGCATCGCTGGCGCGAAGCGCATGATTGGGTATTGACGTAACTATATTTACGCCGCCATCTACAACAGCGTCAAGGCTACGTCTACCATTCTGAGACAATGCGGTCGATATTATGAGGTTTTTCGTCCATGAGAACCACGTCCGGGAAGGGTGTGGCGTAATCTGCTTTACATCTGCGGCATAATTGCCTTTACAGGCCTCCGTGGCCGCCCCGCTGATTTGCCGCTGAGACGGCCAACCAGATCGGCAAGCTCCATCAAATCGGAGACCCGCAGCAGCGACCGCCCATGACCCATGACGACGTCCGGATCGGGGCTCACAACATCAGTCCACCCGGAGGGACCGACCAAACGGCGCCGTTGCGCGCTTGCAGCAAAAGCCGTTCGCCATATCGGTTGTAGCGCCTGCCGACGCACGGCAGATGCTGCGCAAACAGAGGATGAAACGGATGCGTCACCCGCACTAACTGCTGAGCTGTGCTTGGGGCGGCTGCATTCTCATGTGATGTACAAAAGGCTGGAGCGCGGCCGTTTCCTGTGGCCATCGATGGCCGACGGCGTGGTGACGATTTCGGCGGCGCAATTGTCCTATTTGCTTTCCGGGATCGACTGGCGAATGCCCCAGAAAACATGGCGTCCAGAGGCGGCGGGATAGGTTGCGACCGATTGACTCGGGCTGACTTTTTTGGCCGATTTTCCACGGAAAATATGGTTCAATCGGAGCGTGGAAAACACCTCAGATCCTCTTCCTTCCGACCTCGCCAGCGCCCATGCGATGATCCTCGCGCAGCGTGAACTGCTCGCTCAGGAACAGGCGGAAAAGATCGCGGCGCAGAGCGAAGCCAAGGTCATCCGGCTGGAGATCGAGCGCCTGAAGCTCTTGTTGGCCAAGGCCCGGCGCGAAAAGTTCGGACAATCCTCCGAGCGCGGCAAGCAACTGATCGAACAACTCGAACTTGCCATCGAGGATTTGGAAGAGACGCAAGGCGCCGAACAAGCCAAAGCCGAGATCGCCGCGCCGGAAGCGACGAAGGAAAAGCACAAGCGCGCGCCGCGCGGGCCGCGCAAGCTGCCGGAGAATTTGCCGGTCGAGCGGGTCGTCGAGCCGGCGCCCTGCGCCTGCGGCAAATGCGGCGGCGCCCGGTTGCGCAAGCTGGGCGAGATCGTGACCAGGACGCTGGAAAGCGAACCGCGGCGCTGGAAAATCATCGAGCATGTGCGCGAGAAATTTACCTGCCGCGACTGCGAGGCGATCACCGAACCGCCGGCGCCCTCGCATCCGATCGCGCGCGGCTTCGCCGGCCCCAGCCTGCTGGCCATGATCCTGGTGTCGAAGTTCCTGCTGCATCAGCCGCTCAATCGCCAGAGCGCCACCTACGCCCGCGAAGGCATCGAGATCGACACCTCCACGCTGGCCGATTGGGTCGGCGCCTGCGTGGTGACGCTCGATCCGATCCTGGCCGCGCTGAAAGCCCACGTCCTGCGCGGCGCGCGCATCCATGCCGATGACACCACGGTTCCCGTACTGGCCAAAGGCAAGACCGCGACCGGCCGGTTATGGACCTATGTCCGCGACGACCGGCCGTTCGGCGGCAAGGAGCCGCCGGCGGCCTTCTTCGAATACTCGCGCAACCGCGCCGGCGTACACCCGCAAAAGCATCTCGCCGGCTGGACCGGGATCATGCAGGCCGACGCCTATGACGGCTACAACGCGCTTTACGAGGCGACGTGGAAGCCTGCGCCGATCAAGGAGGCGGCCTGCTGGGCGCACTGGCGGCGCAAACTCTTCGATCACGCCAAATCGGGCAAGGCGCCGATCGCGGTCGAGGCGGTGCGGCGCATGGACCCGATCTTCGCCTGGGAGCGGACGATCACCGGCAAGCCTCCCGATGAGCGCGTCGCCGTCCGAAAGCAAAGTCATCGCGCCGCTTGTCGCGCGAATTGCGCGTCCTGGCTGACCGAACAGCGCGCGAAGCTTCGGCCAAGACCGATCTGGCCAAGGACATCAATTACGGTCTGAAGCAATGGGACGCCTTCACGCGTTTCCTCGACGACGGGCGCATCTGCATGACGAACAATGCCGCAGAACGCGCCTTGAGGGGCATAGCCGTCGGGCGTCGAAACTGGACCTTCGCCGGCTCCGACGCCGGCGGTCAAAGAGCCGCGGCTGTCTATTCGCTGATCGAGACGTGCAAGCTCAACGATATCGATCCGCAAGCCTGGCTCGCCGATGTCCTGGCGCGACTGCCAGATCATCCGGCGAAGAAGATCGAAGAGCTGTTGCCTTGGAAATGGAAAGAGCGGCAACTCGCCACTGTCGCCGCCTAATCGCTGAAGCGGTCGGAACCGAGGCCGCCGCTGGCTCCTTGCCGGACTCTACTGTTAATTCGGCTTAGGTCATGCTAAATCGACCTATTAGGCCATAGCATTTTCGGCATATACATATGTTTTTCGTTGATTTTTCTCTGTTTTATATTCCATCATACGAAAAAGTCTATAGAGCCTCATACCAACTGACTCTTAATCAGCGGGTCGTAGGTTCGAGACCTACAGCGCCCACCATCGAAAATCCGTGTGAAAACAAGGTGTTAGATCACCCCTTCGGGAGGCTGCCTTTTCCGTTTCAGGCCGAAAAAAGGGGAAATGGGGATTCTCGCGGTCATTGGCCTTGGGCCGGTCGGCGCGGCCGACAGAACCCTCACCACCCGCAACCCACCATCCTAGCGGCGACCCCATAAGCCCGTCCAGCGGCGCTTCCGAACTGGCGCGGCAGCGGCTAGGCTTGGGAAATGGCGAATCGCGCGGTCACCCCTTAGAGCCTCTCATGCGACGGATCATCATCCTTGCGTTTCTGTGCCTGCTTCCGCTTGCCGCAAAAGCTCAAAGCCCATCGTTGTATATATTCGATGTCCTGAACCGCCCCGCGTATCGCGCGGCCTATGAGCGAATGGTTCATAATGAACGCGCTCTTCCGAGCTGGATGGCTACTGCCGAGGCCGCCACAGAGCCACCACTACGCCGGGGGTAACGCGGCGGATCGACGGCACCAATCGTGAAATATTTTCCTTTTGCCAAGCGCACAATTGCGCTGGGCATACCGTCGTTGTGATGTTCACAGACTTTGGCGAAAGCGCGAAGGGTTTGCTCTCGAACGACAATCACGTCCGGTTTTTCGGGAATCCCAGTCCGGCGGAAAGCAGAGCGTTATTGTCTACGCTGAGTGATTAGCAGCTGCCCGGCCAGAAGATTTCGTCCGTTACCGATTTATCAAAATGAAGATCATCGAGGCGCAACGCGCTTGGTTGGCGCACCGGCATGCGCAGTGGATACCGGCAACAACTCGGGGGGAGGATCGGGGCACGCCGCGTGCATCTCATACTGCGAGCTCCGGCTCGACCGGCTGGCGGTGGAGCGAGAACATCTAACAGGCAAGATTTTCGTCCTCGCCCTATATGACTTTATGCCAATTATAGCAGCTAATCGTTTCCAGCCCTTCATGCGAAATTGTGGCTGCCGACGTCTCACAGCCGTCGGAACCAGCAGAAGGAGATCGGCAATGGAAATCTGGCGAAACGGATCGAAGCCTTCAGTCAAAGGGCCGGAGGACTGGTTTACCGGAACCGTGCGGATCGACGCGCCCTTCGCAGGCGACCGCGGCGCCCGCGTCAGTGGCGCGACGGTCACGTTCGAACCCGGCGCCCGCACTGCATGGCACACCCACCCGCTCGGCCAGACGCTGATCGTGACCGCGGGACTTGGCCGGGTTCAGCGCGAAGGCGCCGGCGTCCAGGAGATCAGGCCCGGCGATGTGGTCTGGATCGCGCCGGGCGAAAAACATTGGCATGGCGCCTCGCCCCACTGCGCGATGACCCATATCGCCATTGCGAATCGCTCGACGGCAAGGTCGTCGACTGGATGGAAAAAGTCAGCGACGAAGATTACGCAAAGTTCAAGTCATGAGCAGCGTCATTGTCGTCATCGGCGCCGGCTCCATCGGCCAGGCGATCGCGCGCCGGCTCAGCGCGGGCAAGCACGTCATGCTGGCCGATCTTCGCCCTGAGAATGCGACCGCCGCCGCCAAAGTCCTTGACGAGGCCGGGTTCGATGTCAGCACGGCAACCGCACGCCTACCAGCTTTCCAAGCGCGGCAATTCCCTGCGGATCATGGCCGAGGCCGTGCGGTGGGGCAAGCGCGGCGCCCGCGTCAACACGATCAGCCCCGGCATCGTCATCACGCCGCTGGCCAAGGATGAACTGAGCGGGCCACGCGGCGAGGGCTACCGCCGCATGATCGACCTCTGCCCTGTCGGACGCGCCGCTACGCCGGACGAAGTCGGTTCCGTCGGCGCGCTTCTTATGGGACCGGATGGCGCCTTCTATCACCGGCTTCCTGCTGGTTCGGCGATCTTGCCCCGAAATGAACCGCTTGAGCATTCGCAAGGGACCACCCAAACCAAATCGAGGAAAAACGCATGTTAGGAACCGTCCTCTGCGGCCCACGCGACATCCGCTGCGAGGAGGTCGTCTGAACGCTGCTCGCGCGCCCGTCGTACTGGCCGGCCGCCGTGGCGCGCGGTGCGTGGCGGCCCGCGCCGCCTTCGTCGTGCTCAAGAACTGGGGTGTTGGCGCCGTCCACGGCGGAACGAGCCTCTTCTCCGCTCGTCTCATAGAAGGTGCGTTGATCGCGGCCACCAACGCCACAAATCACGTCCTTCTTTATGGAGCGCTCGATGGTTTCAACAATTCAGACCTTGGTGTTTCTTCTCGCCGTCATCGCCGCGATTTCCGTCGCCGCCGACCGGCTCAGGATTTCGCCATCCATTCTGCTGGTCTCCGGCGGTGTCTTTCTCGCGCTGGTTCCGGGCCTTCCGCCGATCGAAATTGCGCCCGAAATCGTGCTGTTGGTCTTGCTGCCGCCAATCATCTACTGGGCGGCGGTATCCATGAGCTGGCGCGAATTTCGCTTCAATTTGCGCCCTATAGCCCTCCTTGCGGTCGGATGCGTGATTTTCACGACCGTCGCGATCGCCGCAACGACCCATCTCGTTCTGGGCGTCTCCTGGCCGGTCGGCTTCCTGCTCGGCGCAATCGTATCGCCGCCGGACGCGGTGGCGCCCCTGTCGATAGCGCGTCGGCTCAATCTGCCAAAGCGCATTCTGGTCGTCCTTGAGGGCGAGGGACTGGCGAACGACGCCACAGCGCTCATCCTTTACCGGTTCGCAGTGGCGGCGGTGAGCACGGGAGCGTTTTCCATTGGCCACGCAGCCCTCTCGTTTGTTGCGATTGTCGTCGGCGAAGTTTTCTGGGGAATGGGCGTCGGTTGGGGGATCCTGCGTCTGCGCCGCTGGGTTCGCGACCCGCGCATCGAGATCATGCTCTCGGTGCTGACGCCGTTTCTTGCCTATTGGCCTCCACAACATCTCGGAGGCTCCGGCGTACTGGCGACCGTCGTCACCGGCCTCTACATCAGCTGGAATGGATTTCGCCTGATCAGCGCGTCAACTCGATTACAGGGCATCTTCTTCTGGGATTACTTGATCTATTTGATCGAGGGCATGCTGTTTTTGATCACCGGCCTTCAGGCGCGCGCGGTCGTCGCGGGCATCGGCGCCTATTCCGTGTCGCAACTCGCAACGTCGGCGATACTGGTCAGCGTCGTCGTGATCATTTCGCGCTTTGTGTGGACCTTTCCCGCGACCTATCTGCCGAGGTGGTTGATCCCGGCTGTTCGGCGCGCCGATCCCTCGCCACCCTGGCAGTGGCCGTTCGCGCTCTCGTTCACGGGGGTGCGCGGCGTTGTATCGCTCGCAGCGGCTCTCGCCATTCCACTCACAACACAAACCGGCGAGCGGTTCCCCCAACGCGACCTGATTCTCTTTCTGACTTTCAGCGTCATCCTCGTGACGCTCGTTGGGCAGGGATTAACTCTCCCTTGGGTCATGCGAGCGCTCGGCCTCGCCAATGCAGGACTTCGGGAACGCCGCGCCGATCATGCCGCGGAGCGGGACGCGCGGCGGCAGGCCGCGACGCGGGCCGCCGAATTATTGGATCAGCGTGCGAGCGAGGGGGCGGTCTCCCAAGAGGCGATCGAAGTCCTCCGCGCGGCCCATCGCGCCCGGCTGATGCGATCTGAAATTTCGCGCGACAACTCCGACGGTCACAACGAACCCGCCGAACTTCACGACAAGATCGCCCTCGAATTGATCAGCGCCGAGCGCGACCATATCAATAATCTTTATTGCGGAAATAAGCTGACGGATGATGCTCGGCGTCGGCTCGAAAGAGAATTGGATCTGCGGGAGGCGCATATCGCCAGCGCGCGCGACGAAGAATGAATGAGCGGCGGTCCCGATCTGCCTCGGCGCGTGATAATGATCCCGGCGAACACTGGAACAGGGCGGCCCGCCAGGCGAAAAAGAAATGCCGGCGCCGGCCAAGCGTCAGGCTGCGCCAGCCGGGAATTGTCACCCGGCCGCGGCCGTCGGCTCGCTAACGCCGCAAAGCCGACGTCGATCCATCGATGAGTTTCTTCGTCTTATTGCCCGATCGGTAGATGGCTGTGCCTGCCGTCACCCCATCGTCGTCGGCGACGGCATCATGTTCGAGTTCAGGTTCGCCATGATGATCATGGAGCCGAACACGACGAGGGCGACCACAAACACTCCGAAAGCCAGCGCGAGGAAATTGTTGGTCTGATCGGGCGCGCTGGAAATTTGAAGGAAAAATACCAGATGCACTCCCATCTGGCCGATTGCGAGAACGGCCAGAAGAATTGGAACGGACGGCGGCCACACAAGGTTGGTTTGCGCCGCCCAGAAGGATGCAAGGGTGAGGACAATGGCGAAGCCGAGCCCCGTCAGATAGCGCGCGAGGCTTTCACCGCCGCCCGGCTCCTCCCCCGGCGCCAGATCCTGCGGCGCGCGCTCATGGGCATGTTCGTTCATCAGCGGGCTCCCAGGTAAACGATGGTGAACACCCCGATCCAGACAATATCGAGCGCGTGCCAGAACAGGCTGAAGCAAAACAGCCGGCGAACGACCATGGGGCGAAAGCCGAGCGTCGCGATCTGCGCGATCATGGTCAGCAGCCACACCAGGCCCAGCGTCACATGCAACCCGTGGGCGCCGACGAGCGCGAAGAAGGCCGACAGAAAAGCGCTGCGGGTCGGCCCCGCGCCAGTGTCGATCATGCGTGCGAATTCGGAAACTTCGAGTCCGATGAAGGCGGCGCCGAACAGAAAAGTGACGGCCGCGCCGGCATAGGCGCCCGCAAAGCTTCGCCTTTCGATCGCCATCGAGAAAAGGCCGCAGGTGAAACTCGACGCCAGCAGGCAGGCTGTTTCGATGAAGACGCGCCAGCGATCGAACAGTTGAGCGCCCGAGGGCCCGCCTGCTGTATTGCCGGAGAGAACGGCATAAGCCGCGAAGAGCGTGGCGAAGATGACGATATCGCTCAGGAGAAACAGCCAGAAGCCGAAACCGACCACGACCTCGGTCCGCGCCGGTCCACGCTCCGAAATGGGAATCGCCCTGGAATCCGTCATCGCTTCGGGGGTGAAGGCGCCAAGTGTGGTCATGGCTCCCCTCCCGGCGCCATACGGCCGTCAGCGACGACCGCGAGCGCCTCGATGGGGACTTCGACCTCGCCCGATACCCGCCAGCCATGGATCAAGACGGCGCCAAACAGTCCGATCAGCCCCAGGATCGCCATCCACCAGATGTGCCAGACGAGCGCGAAGCCCATCACAGTCGCGAAGAAGGCGATGACAAAGCCGATGGGGCGTGTTTTTCGGCATTTCGATCGGCTGGAGGCGAGGCTCGGCGCCGCGCTGGGTTTTCGACCGCTTCTTCATCTCCCAAAAGGCGTCGCTGCCCTCGACCTGCGGCAGCACCGCGAAATTCCACGGCGGCGGTGGTGACGTCGTCGACCACTCGAGCGTTCTCCGCTCCAGGGATCGCCGGTGACGTCGCGCGAGGTTTTCGCGCGAGCGGATACTGACGACGAGCTGGACGATGGTCAGCGCGATCCCCGCGAGGATGACTACCGCTCCCGCGAAAGCCACGAGCATCAGCGGTTGCCAACCATGATCGGATAATGCTGCATGCGCCGGGTCGCGCCCATCAGCCCCAGCACATAGAGCGGCATGAAGGCGAGGTAGAATCCGAAGAACCAGCACCAGAAGGACCGCCTTGCCGAGCCGTTCATCCAACGTGAAGCCAAAAGCCTTGGGAAACCAATAATTGTAGCCCGCGAAGACACCGAACACAACGCCGCCGATGACCACATTATGAAAATGCGCGACCAGAAACAGGCTGTTGTGCAACACGAAATCCGCCGGCGGATCGCCATCATCACGCCGGTCATGCCGCCGATGATAAAGGTCACCATGAACCCGATCGCCCAATAGACCGGAACGCCGAAACGGATACGGCCGCCGTAGAGCGTGAACAGCCAGTTGAAGATTTTCACGCCGGTCGGAACCGCAATGATCATCGTCATGACGCCAAAAAAGCCGTTGACGTCGGCGCCGGCGCCCATGGTGAAGAAATGATGCAGCCATACCAGGAAGGACAGCATGCAGATCGCCATCGTCGCGATGACCATCGAGCGGCGGCCGAACACCGGCTTGCCCGAAAATGTGGAAATGACCTCCGAGAAAATGCCGAAGGCCGGGAGGATGAGGATGTAAACCTCGGGGTGGCCCCAGGCCCAGATGAGGTTGATATACATCATCGCGTTTCCACCAAGTTCGTTGGTGAAGAAGTGGAAACCGAGATAGCGGTCCAGCAGCAGCATCGCGAAGGTCCCGGTCAGGATCGGGAAGGCGGCGATGATCAGCAGATTGGCGGCGAGCGCCGTCCAGCAGAAGATCGGCATGCGGGAATAGCTCATGCCCGGCGCCCGCATTTTCAGGATCGTCGTCGTCAGGTTGATCCCGGTCAGGAGCGTGCCGACGCCCGAAATCTGCAGCGACCAGAGATAGTAATCGACGCCGACGCCCGGTGAGTATGCTAGTTCCGACAGCGGGGGATAGGCGAGCCAGCCGGTCTTGGCGAATTCGCCGACCACCAGCGACAGGTTGACCAGCAGAACACCCGCCGCCGTCAACCAGAAGCCGACCGAATTGAGCACCGGAAAGGCGACGTCGCGAATGCCGAGCTGCAGCGGCGCGACGAAATTCATCAGGCCGATCATGAAGGGCATCGCCACGAAAAAAATCATGATCGTGCCATGGGCCGAGAAAATCTGGTCGAAGTGTTCCGGCGGCAGATAGCCTTGCGCGCCGCCGGCGGCGATCGCTTGCTGGGACCGCATCATGATCGCGTCGGTGAAACCGCGCAGCAGCATCACCAATCCGAGAATGAAATACATCACGCCGATCCGCTTGTGGTCGACGCTGGTGATCCATTCGTTCCAGAGAGTGGGAAGCCAGCCCTTCGCAACGATGATCGCGAGGACCGCAACGATGGTGACGATGACAGAGGCAGCTGCGGCCAAAGGGATCGGCTGATCCCACGGAATGGCGTCCCAGGAAAGTTTGCCCAGCATGTCAGTTCCTCGCACGCGGCGCGAAGCAAACCCTTTGCGACGCCGCCTCCGCCGTTTCGAATGTGGCTGGTCCGGTCATCGCCAGCCGCTCGAACAACCCGGGCGTGACGTCGCCGAAAGTCATCGGCGCCACCGCCGCGCTGGGCCGCACGAGTTGGCGATAGTTTTGGTCGTCGAGCTTGCCCCCGCTGGAACGGGTCGTTCGCACCCAGTCCTCAAAGCCTTGCCTGTCGAGCGCCACCACGTCGAATTGCATGTCGGAAAAGCCGTCGCCGCTGAATTGCGCCGACAGGCCGGGCGTGGTTCCGGGATGATCGACAAGCAGATTCAATCGGGTGGCCATTCCTGGCATCGCGTAGATCATGCTGCCGAGCTGCGGCGCAAAAAAACTGTTCATCACGCTCGCCGAGGTGAGCTCAAAACTTATCGGCGCGCCCGTCGGGACGACGAGCCGGTTGACGCTGGCGACATGCAAGTCGGGATAGATGAACAGCCACTTCCAATCCATCGCGACGACCTGAACCTGCACCGGCGGGACATCGGACGAGAGCGCCGCGCGCGGATCGAGATCATGGGATCCCAGCCAGGCGATCCCTCCAAGAAAGCCAATGGTCAAGGTCGGAATCGACCACACGATGACCTCGATGCGCCCCGAATAAGACCAGTCGGGCAGACGCGTCGCCTTGGGATTGCCTGAGCGGAACCACCAGGCGAAGACCAGGGTCAAAACGATGACCGGCACGATCACCGCGAGCATGATCGCAGTCGAATTGAGCAATATCGTCCGTTCCGCCGCCCCGATCGGTCCGTGAGGGTCGAGCACCCCGCTTTGCCATGGCCATGCCAGTCTCATGATTTCGACCTCCGGAAGAGCGTCGTCAGTGGCCTGAAAATAGTCGATGCCGATCTATGCGCTGCAATGGCGAGTACCGGTGCGCCGCTGCGAGATTGCCCGACCGCTACTGCCCGCGCAGACCGCGAGCTTGCCGGTGATCTGCGCCTCGGCGCCGGCGGCGAAAGCGGCGCCTTCTTCATGCCGCATGTGAATCCAGTCGATGCTCCCCAGCCGCCGAAGCGCATCGGTGAAGCCGTTCAGCGAGTTGCCGACGACGCCATAGACTCGCTTCACGCCCGCTTGTTGCAGGGTCTCGGCCAGATATTGCGCAGCAGTTTTGGTCATTTTGGCCTCCCGGAAAAATGCGGCGCGGCGTCACGAACGCGCCGAAGACTGCATGCCGATTTCGGCGCCCTGCCGGTTAACGCGCTTCCGCCCGGTTTCGCGCAAAAAAAGGCTGATCACGATGGCGAGCATAATCGTCGCCATCCAGAACAGGCCGGCCTGCCGGAAATGAGCGAGCGGCTCGACAGCGCCGCCGAGGCTCTGGCCAAGCAACCCGCCGAACACCGGCCCGATGAGCGCCGTAATCCCGAACACCAGGAAATTCTGGCAGCCGGTGGCGCAGCCCTTCACCTCATCGGGGTTGGATTCCTTGATGATCGTATAGGGAATCATCGCCACCCCCGACGCCACGCCAAACAGGAACAAACCGGTTACGGGCGAGAGCAGTCGCCGTGCGGACCGGTTTATCGAAAGCAGACGCGCGTCCCTGCGTCATCGCATGGACGATCGCGGCAGCCAGACCGTCATGCCGGGTTCGAGATCCTTGCTGTCGCCTTGGGGATCGAGCCTCAGCCGGAAGCTGTTGAGATCGTGATCGCCGACGGCGCGCGCCGCCCGCCAGACAGCAAATTCACCGAGCGGTCTGAGTTCGGTCACGTGCGCCTCGATTTGGCGCCCGTCAGCCGTCGTCACCTTCGTCAGTCCTCCGAGTTTCAGCCCACCGAGCATGTCCTCGCGCAAGGTGAAGGCGAACCAGCGCTCTCCGTCGACCGACAAAGTCATCACTGGCTTGCCCGGCGATATGATTTCCCCGGGTTCCGCGACGCGAATGCCGATGGTTCCGTCGGCCGGCGCGGTCAGGCGCGTTTCGCCAAGCTTCGCTTGCAGCGTGGCGACCGTGGCTTCCGCGAGCACGACTTTCGCTTGCGCCAGGGCCCGTTCCTCGGCGACCGGCCCCGCGCTTGAGGCGGCATGCTGGGCGCGCTTGGCGTGGAGGACGGCGCCTATGCGCGCAGCATTGCCATCGGCGGCGACAAGGGCGCCTTCATCGCCCGGCCCGCTGCGGATGACCGCATCGCCGTGACCGCGAACTTTCCGAAGCTTGAGGCTCTGCCTGCGATCATTGCCCGCGTGCGGCGGCTGTTCGATCTTGCCGCCGATCCGCTGGCGATTGGCGAACATTTTTGCAGGGATGCGCGTCTCGCGCCTCTGGTCGCCGCGCGGCCCGGTTTGCGCGTGCCCGGCGCCTGGGACGGCTTCGAGGTCTGCGTGCGCGCCATCCTCGGCCAGCAGGTTGCCGTCACCTGGTCGTCCCGTGCCACCGGGTGATCGGCGCTGATGGCTCGCTTACCGGTTATGCTGGCGGCGTGGAGCGCAAGCGCTGGCTATTGCGTCATGAAAAAGTCGCGGGCGCGGAACGGCTTGGTCGAAGCGTCATGGCGAAGACGGTGATCGCGAGGCCGACCAGCGAGAGCGCAAAGAACACGTCAATATAGGCCCAAAGGCTCACCTGCGCCTGTACCTGCTGGCCGACATAACCGACGGCGCTCTGCGCGGCGCTGGCGCCCTCGCCAGTGAGCGGCTTGGTTTTGAAATAATTCTCCACCTGCCGCAGGGTCTGGTTATAGACCGGGTTCCAACTGCCGATATGTTCCACGATCCGCGACTGATGGAACTGCTCGCGCCGCGCGAGCACGGTCTGAGCCAGCGCGACGCCCATCGAACCGCCAAGATTGCGCGCGACATTGATCAGCGAGGAGGCCTGATCGGTCTTTTCAGGCGGCAGCCCGGTATAGGACGCTGACGTGACGAAGTTGAACACCAGCGGCAGGCCGATGCCGAGATAGATGCGCGACCAGGCGAAGAAGCCGAAATTCAATCCGCCGTAAAGCCGGGTCAGGTCGTACATGGCGCCGGCGACGATGAGGCCGCCGACGGCGATGGCGTATTTGGGCTCGACGGCGCCGAGGCGGCCTACAATGGCGAAGACGACCATGGTCACGACGCCGCCAGGCGACAGGGCGAGGCCCGCCACCGTGGCGGTATAGCCGTAATCTTCTTGCAGGAGCTGCGGCAGGAATTGCGTCGTCGCGATCAGCACCGCGCCCATGCAGAGCATGATCATGAAACAGGTCCCAAACTGTCGTTTGACCAGCAGGCGCAGGTCGATCAGCGGCTCCTTGTGCAGCAGCTCCCAGGGAATGAACAGCCGCCAGACAGGTTGCGGAGACGGCGGCGCTGACGACGATGAAGGTCGAGCCGAACCAGTCATATTCCTGCCCGCGGTCCAGCACGAGCTCGAGGCCGCCGAGAAAACCCGCGACCAAGCGAAGCCGATAGCGTCGAACCTGATGTTTCCGCTCCTCCACATCGCCTCGCGCTGCTTGCGCCTTTCGGGGGAGGACGGGCAGCAACAGCGCCACGGCCACGAGCGAGCCTATGCCAACCGGGACGTTGATCAGAAAGCACCAGTGCCAGGACCAGTTGTCGCTGAGCCAGCCTCCGAGGGTCGGGCCGATGGCCGGAGCGAGCACCACGGCAATGCCATAGATCGCGAAGCCGCGCGCGCGCTGGTCGGGCGGAAAAGCCGCCGCGAGAATGCTCTGCGCCACCGGCGTCATGCCGCCGCCCGCCAGGCCCTGGAACAGGCGAAAAATCAGCAGGGATTGAAGGCTCCAGGCGAAACCGCAGGCGAAGGAGCTGATCGTGAACAGCGCGGTGCAGGCCATGAAGAAATTCTTGCGCCCAAAAATTTCGACGAACCAGCTCGACGCGCAGAGCACGATAGCGTTGGCGACGAGATAGGTGGTGACCACCCAGGCCGCTTCGTCCGGGCCGACCGCGAGGCCGCCGGAAATGTAGCGCAGCGCGACATTGGCGATGGTGGTGTCGAGCACTTCCATGAAGGTTGCGACCGAGACCAGCACGGCGATCAGATAGGGATTGGTTCCGCTATAGTCCGATTTTGCTCCGCCTGCGCCATGAATCAGCGCACCCTGACGGTGGGGACGACCGACATGCCGGGGCCGATCTGCACGTCCGGCGGCTTGTCGAAAACGATCTTGACCGGCACTCGCTGCACGACCTTGACATAATTTCCGGTGGCGTTTTCGGCCGGCAACAGGCTGAAAGCCGTGCCGGAACCGGATTGGACGCTGTCGACCTTGCCCGGATAGCTGCGGCCATAGGCGTCGATCTCGATATCGACAGGTTGGCCGGGCCGCATGTCGGCGAGCTGCGTCTCCTTGAAATTGGCGGTCACCCAGAGGTCGTTCGGCGTCAGCACCATCAGCGCCTGTCCCGGCGCGGCCGCCGCGCCCAGCGCTGCCGTGAGCTTGGTCACGCGCCCATCGAGCGTGGCGTGCAATTTCGTGCGGGAGAGATTGGCCTGCGCCGCCGCGAGCTGCGCCTGCGCCTGGGCAATCTGCGCCTCGCCGGTCTCGATCTGCGCCTTCAGCACGTCGACCTGCCGCCTGGCGGCGGCCAGCGCGGCATTCGCAGCGCTCAGGCCGGCGTTTTTGGACTTGAGATCGGAGGCGGTCTGTTGCGCGTTCTGAACGGTTCCGGCGCCTTTTTTGACCAGATCCTGGGCGCGGAAGTCCTGGTCGCGCGAAAAGCTCAGCGCGGCCTGCGCCTGCTCGACCTGATTGGAGGCCTCGGTGATCTGGTCGCTCTGTTCCTGCAACTGGGCGCGCGCGCTGGCGACATTGGATTTGAACTGGGCAATTTGCGCCTGCGCCTGCTGCACGGCGGCGATATAGTCGCGTGGATCGATTTCGGCGAGAAGATCGCCGGCCCGCACGGGCTGGTTGTCGGTGACGGGAACAGAGACAATATAACCGCTCACCTCCGGGCTGATCGCCACCGGCCGGCCGTCGATAAAGGCGTCGTCGGTGGTCTCGAAATGACGCGCGTTCAGATACCACAGGATCGCCGCCGTCACGGCGGCGATCAGGACCACAGCGCCAATCGCCACTCCGAGTTTGTGGCGGCGCAGGCGAGACCACAGGCTGGCCTGCTCGGGCTTCGAACCCTCGGCGCCGTCCTGCTCAGGCTCCTGTGAGCCGGACTCCTTTCCCACTTCGTCATGATTCTCCCGCCGGGCTCGCGCTTCGTCCCGCCGAGGGTCGTCCTCCGCGTGGTCACGATCCTGGCGATTTTGGGCGTCCGCCTCTTCGACCCTTTCGATCATGGAAAGTCCGTGTGCCCTCTGAGTTCAGAATTGTCGCTAACGGAAGCCATGAGAGAAGGTTCCAACAGCGGGCGAGGCGCGCGCCGCGTCCTTATCCGATTTCGATGGCGTGACCCTGAAAACGATTTCCTTGGCGCGAAGCGCGTAAAATGGACGCCTTCACGCCGGTCCCGCCCTACGCAGCATTACGGGAACTGGGCATTTCCGGAATTGGCCGACAGTTCAGTCAGCACTGGTTCAATTCGCCGCCGGAACGTCCGCTGAACGGGCGATATCCGTCGGCGAGAACATCGTTTTGCTGACTGGCTTAAACCAAACGATTTTTGATTTGGGATCGAAAACAATCGCCCGGAATAATCCCAAGAACGACGCCCCCAGTTGGGCCGCCGGCTCAGACATCGCGCCGATGCCTCCGCAACCGTTTGCCTGTTTTAAAATGAGATAGAAATTCGGTGTTCGAATGATCAGCTGTCCTTGATCGGTCTCGATGATCAGGGGCTCATCCATGAGCGCGTAAACCGGTCTGGTCTCGCTGCCCTCGCAGGTCGAGACAGTCGTTTCAGCAACACGCCTGAGATGTCATGCCGTCCTTGATCAGTCGCGCGTAGAGCGCCTGATTGATATCGACGGAATGGGGGTAAATCGCATCGTCGTAACCCGTATCTATTTGAGCCCAAACGCGAACCGCCCCCAAGCGCAGAAAAACGATCGGAACATTCGGGTGTCGATCCAGCGCGGAGGGGTCTGATGAAAAATAGTGTTCCTGGGATATTGGAACGAAGCCGTGCGCGCGCATCGTGGTCGGTTGGCAGGGTTGTTCTCCCAAAAACACGGCGCTTTCCGTAATCTGGACGCTCAGCAGAGATAAGAAGTCTGTGCCTATGACGCCAAGTTGCCTGGCGCCGCTATAGCGTTTCAACTTAAAAATGCCGTGTTGGAAGCTGGGAAGCGAAAGCTTGACGCTTTTTTCGGTTTCAGTTGGAGTTGCGAACACGCGCGCCGAGAGCGAACTCGTTGTCGCGCCGAAATCCAGAAGGAAAGGGCCTGAAACGCCGTCGGCGCTCAGCTCGATAGTGGGAGGTGAACCATTCCGGACGCTATCCCGTTCGTATCGGATCCCTCCGCAAACAGCTTCGCGTTCTCCAACCCAATTGGCTGTAATAAGCGCAAGGGCTGCCAAGGCGGAAAGCGCAAGAAAAATCTGTCTGATCACCGTCGGCGAGCCGCGCTAGATTCCGGCATACCATTCATAGCCGCGATCCGGCCAGAAACCGCCTTTGCCGCGGCCCAGTCGGTCAAGGCGGTCGGTCATTTCGATACGCATCACATATTTGGCGTGTTTATAGCCGAGTTGACGTTCGACGCGCAGGCGCAGAGGCGCGCCATGGCCGACCGAAAGCGCCTCGTCATTGAGGCTATGCGCCAGAATGGTTTGCGGATGAAAGGCGTCGATCAGATCGATGCTCTCATAATATTGGCCGGTTCCATCGGACGCGTGTTCGTAGAAATCGGCGCAATGAAACACCGCGAACCGCGCCGAAGGCTGCAATCCCGACGTTTTCAGAATTTCGGCGAGCGGCGCGCCCTGCCATTTGCCGATGGCGCTCCAGCCCTCGACGCAATCATGCCTGGTGATCTGGGCGCGCTGCGGCATGGCGCGCAGATCGGCCAGCGACAGATCGAGCGGCCGAACGACGAGGCCATCGACGCGCAGGCGCCAATCGGCGAAGTCTTTTTCCTGCAAGGCGACATATTCCGGCGTATCAGGCGCATGAGTGCCATTGACCTTAAAATCCGGCGACAGATCGGCGGCGGCAAACTCGCGCGCCATCGACTTGCGGCCGCCAAGCAAGCGCTGGGCGCGATAGGTCAGGCCCTCGGCCGAGTTGAGCAATTCCTCGAATCTCGGCGATTCCGACAGCCGGTCGCAGCCGCCGAGCGTCATCGCGCCAAGTCCGGCGACGCTGAGGCCAAGAAACTTGCGACGGCCCATCAGCTTTCGTTTCGGGAGCAAAATGCCGCTCATTTTTCGTCCTCCGTGGAAATCGCCAGTTTGCCGGTGATCATGGCGCGCACGCCGTTGATCGGGCCGGCAAGCAGCACCATGACCAGATGAATGATGACGAACAGCACGAGCAGGCTCGCGGCGATGAAATGGATGGTCCGGGCCGATTGCCTCCCGCCGAACAATTCGACCAGCCAGGGCAAAATGGCGTCCATGCCCGGCGACATTGTCAATCCGGTCAAGACCATGGTCGGCAACAGCAGGGCGATGACCCCCAGATAAGCGAATTTCTGCAGCGGATTATAATGGCGCGCCGCCTCGCCCTTGGGGAATTTCAGTTTCAGATGATCGACAATGTCGGCCCATATTTCGCGCGGGCGCAATTGCTGGCGCGTCGGCGCGAGGTCGCGCGGCAAATGGCCATTGATCAGCCCAAAAACATAATAGGCGGCGAGATTGGCGACGAAAAGCCAGGCGAAAAAGAAATGCCAGCGCCGGCCGAGCGCCAGGCTGCGCCATCCGGGGATCGTCGCCCAGTGCGGAAAGGCGCGTTCGGTGAAATCGCCATCGGCATTGCGGATGAGGCCGAGCTTGCCGGTGGTGTCGAATCGTCGCCGAACCAAGCCGCACAAAGCCTTTTTGCGCGCCATCCGGCGACGTTTCCGCGCCGATTTCAAAGGCGGGACGGTCGGCGTCGGCGCCATATTGGCCCCAATACAGCGCCGGATGGGCTAAAAATATCTGCAGCCCGCTGCCCAGCAAAACCGTCAGACAAAGGGCGTTGATCCAATGAGTTAGGCGCGTGGCGAGGGCATGACGCTGAACCAGTCTTCGCCCCGAGCGACTGGATGCTCGCGGATCGGCGGTCGAAAGCAAGGTCATCTGCGCTGTCCATTCTGAATTTGGGCGAAAAGCCCGCTCCGGCGCCGGGGCGAAGCGGGCGGATTTTGTGCCTTACTTGTCGGTCTTCATGGTGTCCGACTTCATGGTGTCCGACTTCATGCCGCCCTTCATATGGTCGGTCTTCATCGCATCGCCCTTCATGGCGTCGCCCTTCATGTGGTCGGCCTTCATGGCGTCCGACTTCATGCTGTCGGTCGACATCTTGTCCTGCGCGGCGGCGGCGCCGACGAAAGCGAACATGGCGAGGAAAGCCACGGCGGTGATCTTGGAGTTGGTGATCTTGGAATTCATGCGAATGCTCCTGCAAGCTGGGAATGGATCAAACCAGGTGAAAGGAATTTGCCTTTCACCGGTCTTACGAAGCGCCCGGTGGATTTGTTTCCTCCGATGAGGAAAATTCCTTTCCACGGCGCAGATCGCGCATCGGCTTGGCGTTTCACCCGCGACGCTCTACCGCTACAATGATGTCGTTAAATTCAGCCGGAGCACCAGTGGAGCCGCACAACGTGACGCAAGCAAGCATCTGTAAAACCGAGGTGATTCTAATGGTTGCCCAGCTTGTCATATCCGCGCTGTGCGTTGGGCCGTTTTGCGAATCCGCTTTTGGCCAACAGCCCGGCCGGGTTGACGACCATGCAGTGCAGCTTTTCGCCGTCAATGTGTTGAGCTCCCCGCAACAAGCGCGGCCTGGTCTTTACGGGATTTACCTGGGCAACGGTCTCGTTATCACGGCAGCCCATGTCGCTGGGCACGCCGGTTCGGCAAATCCAATCGTGCTGGTCGCGGGCCGCAGCCTTGAAGCCAAATTCGTCAAGGAAGGAGAGTTTGAAAAAACGGACCTCACGCTGCTTTCCATCGATGCGCGGCTTCTGCCGCCCAATCTCGGACTTCGGATGATGCCGATCTGTCGTCAGCCGCCTCTCGTTGGCCAGAAGGTCGTCGTCGCGACGCCTCAAGCGATAGCGCATTCACGGATCATGTCTCCGCACTTGCTGCCTGCCAACGTAAGAGAGCGCTTCGATACGGTCATACCGGACGTCGCAACCACCGGCAACTCAGGATCGGGCGTTTTTGACGCCGTGGAGCAATGCTTGATGGGCGTGATGAGCAGAAAGATTCAAGCCACCACCACTTCGACAATCAATGGCGTTCCGCAAAAAAGCGTCCGCGACATTGCCAAATATTTCGTGCCGGTAGCGCAAATCCGGGAATTCATGGCAGCGAGCAAGTTTTGAATATGAACAAAACTCCGCTCCGACTTCCTGCTCGCAAATCGCCCCAATATCCTCGCCGGATGGATCAAGCGTCGCTTTGCAGCCCCGCTTCTTTCAAAAACACCGGCAAAGCGCCTTCAAGCGTGGCCCAGGTCCGGCCGCGTTCATCAGGTCCGAGAACCGACCACGGCTGTTGACGGGGACCGGCGGCAGATTTTTCAATCCCGTCATCGGCGTCAAGGATATGGCTCAGCTTCACCGTCGGGTTTTTCAGCCTGCCGCCGCCGCGCTTCTTCGGCCGGTAACACCCAAGCCTTTCGCTGGACTGGTCCCGCTCGAGTTCCACAATCCACCCCAGCCCCTTGAGCGCTTCGCCATAGTGCTCAGCCACCTCCGCCAGAGTTTTCAGCTCCGGCGACTGAGGCTGCGGTGGGGGAGCGGGCTGCGTAAGGACAGGCATAGGCCCTTGATTTACAACAGGCGTCGGTTGTTTCAGCACCTCACCGGAGTCGGGATCACCCATCTCAAGACGGCGCGATGGCGCACGCGAACGCGATGGGATGAGGACAAAGGCGACGAGGCAAACGGCAATGGCGACCAGAATGAAAGTCATGGCGGCCCCTTTTGAATGAGCGATGCGGCCCGAGCTTGGAAGACGCTATTGCTGCGCCAAGACAAAGCTGCGTGACGCGATCGGGGTAGACGAGGCAACCCGAAAGGGCAACCTGGGCAAGGCAACTTTGGGCCAAATTCAAAACCGACTGCGCGGTCGAGCCGCGGCATTTTGTCGCGGGCCGCTAGCGCAAAGCTGAAATTGGTTTTTATTTTTCAATGTGATCCTCTAGCGGAAACCGCATTGCGCCTGCGAAGCTTGTGCTCTTGAACACTGATACGGCGAAATTTTGCATAATATGCCCACATTGCGCGCGCGGTATGTGAACTCCAAGGTTCAATGGGGTTGCAGCCATGACAGGAACCCGGCGAGGTTGGTTGACAAAGGCCGCGAACAAAACCGGCAAACACTTGCGCGCCCTCAATGCAAGGGCGCGCGGTTTTGATGATCGCGATCCAGGCGTTTGGGCCGATCCGGCGCAGGATAACGATATCAGCTATCGAATAAACAAGGACGGCCGAGGCCGGGAAAACGACGATGTGTCGTGGCGCATGCTCCGATGAAAAGCACGCCGATGCGGGCCAGGGGCTCAACTCGGAGCCAATAAACCCTCGGTGCGTTTAGCTTGGAAACGTATGCGGAGGACGGCCGGCAATGGCGCCCGAATGCCCTGGGATCGCTTCGCGCGACTGGCCCGATCTCCCCTTTTCAGACTGGGCTGACACTTGCGCGACACTGCACCTCTGGATGCAGATTGCCGGGAAGGTGCGGCTCGCCCATGCCCCGATGGTGAACCATTGGTGGCAAGTTGCTTTCTACGTGACGTGCCGGGGGCTGACCACGTCACCGATCCCCTACGATGGCCGGACATTTCAGATCGATTTCGATTTCATCGACCATAACCTGACGCTTCGGACCAGCACAGGCGAAAGCGAGACGATGGCGCTGTGCCCGCGAACGGTTGCCGACTTTTATGACGAATTCATTCGCCGGCTGCGCGGCCTTGGTCTGGAGACCCGAAATCTGGACCATGCCGGTCGAGATCCCCGACGCAATCCCGTTCGAGCTCGACAAGGAGCACGCTTCCTACGACGGGGTCTATGTCACGCGGTTCTGGCGCATTCTGGTCCAGGCGGACCGGCTGTTGAAGCGGTTCCGCGGGCCATTCCTCGGCAAGGCAGAGTCCGGTGCATTTCTTCTGGGGCAGTTTCGATCTGGCGGTCACGCGCTTTTCCGGGCGCCGGGCGCCCAGAATATCGGGCGCTTCGCCCAATCTGGGTCCTTGGGTCATGCAGGAGGCCTATTCGCATGAAGTGAGCAGTTGCGGTTTTTGGCCCGGCAATGGCGGGTTCGGCCAAGCCGCCTTCTACAGTTATGCCAACCCTGAGCCGCCGGGTTTTGCGTCGGCGCCGATCCTCCCGGAACAGGCGTTTTACGATCCGAAGCTCGGACAATTTTTATTGCCCTACGAGGCGGTCAGACAGGCGTCGTCGCCGGATAAGTCGGTGCTGCAGTTTCTTGAGCGGAGCTACACGGCTGCGGCCGAGCTGGGACACTGGGACCGCGCCGGACTGGAGCGGGCAAGACCAGACCGGTCGCCTCAGCCGCAAGGAACGAGCGGCGGCATTTCGTCGACCATCCGTTCATAGGCGACGCTATTGCCAAGCTTCGATCATGGCCGTCATTGCGAGCGAAACGAAGCAATCCATTGGTTCGTGCAGGGAAATCGTGGATTGCTTCGTCGCTACTGCTCCTCGCAATGACGACCATTGCCACCCTCGGAACGGGGATTTTTGTTTTGGAACGCTTTGAAGCAGCTTGTGCTGCTTTTTCAGTCGCAACCTTTGCCGCTGGCGAGCGTTACGCAAAGCCGAAATCGATGGAAGCTGAAGTTGGTTGTTTTGGATGGGATGTTTTGCTCGCGCCAGCCCGCTGATCGCAGACGCCCGGCGTCTCGCCGGCCTTTATTGTCTTTCATGGCCTTGTCCCTCTCCGTTGCGCCGGCGGCGCTGGCAAAAGGCGTGCGGACGGGGGACTCGGCGCCGTTCGCATGTTTCCGCCTCTCCGGCCTTGCCCGCCCCGCCTTTGCCGCCAGCCCGGCCCTCCGACCTGACGCCGCCGGTCGACAGGAGTCTCGGCCCGCCGTTGCCTCCGCCGCGTCCGGCCGATCTCGCTCAGCCCCCTGCCCCTTCAACGGCCCCGGCCCCCAATCCACAAGCTTCGGCGCAATGCGACCAACTCCTCGCCGCCGGGACGATTGTCGGGGAAAGGCGGGCGCGATGGCCAATTCTGCGGACTGCGCCATCGATGCGCCCGTCTCGGTCGAAGCGATCATTCTCAAGGACGGCCGCCGCGTCGCGCTGGCCTCGCCCGCTCTGCTGAACTGCGCCATGGCTGCCGCCGTTGCCGAGTGGCTGCGTGAGGAAGGCGCCGAAATTCTCGAAGAGCAGCGCGGTCCGGTGAAACGCCTGATTGTCGGCGGCGGCTACCAATGCCGTCGCCGCAACGGAGCTGAAACCGGAAAGATTTCGGAACATGCACATGGCAATGCGCTCGACCTGATCGGGGTGGAATGGGTCCGTGGCGACAAGATGACTTTCACCGATCCGGCGCTCGACCTGGCGCTGGCGACCGATTTGCAGCTCAGCCTGTGCGGGCGTTTCTCACCGTCCTCGGCCCCGGCTCCGACGCTTTTCATCAAAGCCATGTCCATATCGATCTCGAGCACCGCACGAGCGGCATGAAATTATGCGAATGGGACCTGCAATAGCTGAAAATCAATCTTCGAAACGCACCTTCGTTGGGCGAGAGCTTGTCTCTCATGTTGTAACCCGCGAAGCGCAGGACCATGTCTCGGAAGGGACGAGGCCAGCTTCCGGGACGACGTGCGATGGCGCTGCGGATCGAAGACTACGCGTTGATCGGCGACTGCAAAACGGCGGCCTTGGTCGGCCTCGACGGCTCGATCGACTGGCTGTGCTGGCCGCGGTTCGATTCGGCGTGTTGCTTTGCCGCGCTCCTCGGCACTGCAGACAACGGCCGTTGGCTCATCGCTCCGCGCACGACCCGTCGCAGTGAGCCGCCAGTATCGGCCGGGCACGCTCGTGCTCGAAACTGAATTTCAGACGGAAAGCGGCAGCGCGGCGATCATCGATTTCATGCCGGTCGGGTGACGGCGCCGAACTTGTACGCATGGTCGTCGGGCGTTCGGGTCGAGTAGAGTTTCAGACCGAATTTGTCGTGCGCTTTAACTATGGAGCGACCGTGCCGTGGGTCAGCCACCTCGATGACGGCACGATCAACGCGATCGCCGGGCCTGAGCGTCTGTCCTGCGAACACCGGCGCACTTTACGGCGAAGACCTGAAGACGGTGGGGGAGTTTGCCGTCGAGTTTGGTGAAGCGGTTCCGTTCGTGCTCTCCTATGGAAGCTCGTCACAAAGTCCGCCCACCGCCGATCGAGGCTTCGCGACGCTGAAGCGAACGGAAGCCTGGTGGCGGGAATGGAGCGCCGCTGTCCCGAAGTCGGGTCCTGGCGGAATGGTCAAGCGCTCGCTCATAACCTTGAAGGCCCTGACCTATGCGCCGACGGGCGGAATTGTCGCCGCTGTTACAACATCGCTGCCTGAGCACCTCGGTGGGTACCGGAACTGGGATTACCGCTATTGCTGGCTGCGCGACGCCACCTTCACCCTGCAGGCCCTCATGCAGCTCGGCTATTATGAGGAAGCGCGCGCCTGGCGAGATTGGCTCGATTCGCGCCGTCGCCGGCAGCCCCGACCAAGTGCAGATCATGTATGGCGTCGGCGGTGAACGCTGGTTGCCCGAATTGAACGTGCCTTGGCTCGCCGGATATGAGCAATCCTCGCCGGTGCGGGTCGGCAATGCGGCATACGAGCAACTGCAGATCGACATATTCGGCGAGATCGCCGATGTATTGTCCAGACGCTCAACGCGGGCATGCCGCCGCCGGACGCGCCCGGGCATTGCGGCCGGTCGTTTTGGACTATCTCGTCAAAGGCCTGGCGACAACCGGACGAAGGCATCTGGGAGGTACGTGGCGAGCCGCAGCATTTCGTTCATTCCAAGGTAATGGCGTGGGTAGCGTTCGATCGCGCCGCAGAAGTCGCGCAGTCCGCAGGCCTCGAGGATCCGGTCGGCGGTGGCGCGAATCGCGATGAAATCCATGCCGAGGTCTGTGACCGCGGGTTTGATCGCGAACTTAACAGCTTTGTGCAGGCCTACGGCTCCAAGCGCTCGATGCCAGCCTGTTGTTGATCCCGCTCGTTGGCTTTCTTCCTCCAACCGATCCGCGCGTGCAGGGAACTCTGCGCGCCATCGAGGAAAAACTGCTGATCGACGGCGAATTCGTCCTGCGCTACGAAGCTGATAACGACGGAGACGGACTTCCCGAAGGCGAAGGCGCCTTTCTGGCGTGCAGCTTCTGGCTCGTCGATAATTACGTCTTGCAGGGCCGCCACCGGAAGCGCGGAAGATGTTTGATCGGCTGATGTCGCGCTGCAATGACCTGGGGTTGCTCGCTGAAGAAGTCGATCCGCTAACGGGCCGGATGCTGGGAAATTTTCCGCAGGCCTTCAGCCATGTCGGTCTTATCAACTGTGCGCTTAATTTGACCCGCGCCCTGTGCCCCGCGGAAGAGCGCGCCAAGCCATGAAAGCCGCAATCGTGATTCCGAAACCACAATTCGCAACCATCGCGAAGGCGAATGGTTCTTGGCTGAGGCAAGGAGGCGTGAATGACAGAAAGGATCGAAAATTCTCCCGGTGGGGATCATCCGATATTTATTACGCACAACCCGGCTCGCGTCATTGTCCGGCTTGAGGGACAGGTGGTCGCCGACACCAGGGAGGCGCTCACCCTTCTCGAGGCCAATTATCCTGCGGTCCAATATATTCCGCGCAAGGATGTGGATATGGCGCGGCTTGAGAAAAGCCGCCGCACAACTCATTGCCCCTACAAGGGTATCGCCAGCTATTACGGCATCCCCATTGGCGGCCCGCGCTCGAACGATGCGGCATGGTCTTACGAGGAGCCTTACGCGGCGGTCGCGGAGATCAAGGGCTACCTCGCCTTCTATCCCGATCGTGTTGATTCCATGGAAGAGTTGGAGGAAAGCGAGGTCGGCGTCGCAGTGTCGGTTCCAAGCGCCTGAGCGCTGATCGGCGTCGCCTCTGTCCCGGGCGTTTTCGGTCGGCGCGCATCATAACAAGGGCGTCAGCGCCTGACCATCGGCGTTGCGCCACAGGCCAAAAACCGGAATCGGCGCAACCCGCATGCCGATTTCGGCCAGCGTGTCATCAAAGGGAATACCCGCCGCCTCCCCCTCATTGACGATCACCGCCGCCAGCCTCGCGCCCCTCGTGCGGAGAACCTCGACGGCGGTGAGGGTGTGGCTGATCGTGCCGAGATAATCGCCGACCACCAGCAGAACCGGCGCATCCAGCGCGCAAATCCAGTCCAGCACAGTGCGTTGGTCGTCGAGCGGAACCATGACGCCGCCGACGCCCTCGATCAGCATCAGATCGGCCTCGCCCTCCAAAAACTGGCGGCCATGGGCGAAAAGCGCCTCGCAATCGAGGCTGCGGCCTTCGGCCCGCGCCGCCATGCTGGGCGCCAGCGGCGCTTTGAACCGCCACGGCGAGATTTTTTCGGCCGCCTCCAGCGTCGGCGCTTCGCCGAGCGCCGCCAGAATCACGCCGGTGTCGCTGGTGGCGATTTCGCTCTTGTCGAAGCCGGAAATCAGCGGCTTAGTGGCGGCGACGGTCAGGCCTTGCGCCCGCGCCTGCCGGATCAGCGCCGCCGTCACATAAGTCTTGCCGACGCCCGTGCCGGTCGAGGTGACGAAATAGTGGTGAGCCAAACCATGCCCCCGGAAAACCTGCTCAAAAACGTCTGGCTGCCTTACACCCAAATGCAGACCGCCCGCCAGCCGCTGCAGGCGGTTTCGACGCGCGGTTCGCTGATCCGCCTCAATGACGGACGCGAACTCATCGACGGCATCGCCAGCTGGTGGACGGCCTGCCACGGCTATAACCATCCCCATATCCAGGCCGCCCTGCATCGCCAGATCGACCGGATGCCGCATGTGATGTTCGGCGGCCTCGTGCATGAGCCGGCGTTAAAATTGGCGGAAAGGCTGGCGGCGCTGACCCCCGGCGACCTCAACCATGTGTTTTTCGTCGACAGCGGCTCGGTGGCGGTCGAAGTCGCGATGAAAATGGCGGTGCAATATTGGCTCAATCGCGGCGAGGCCGGGCGCAGCCGCATGGTGTCCTTCCGCAATGGCTATCACGGCGACACCATGGCCTGCATGTCGGTCTGCGACCCCGACGAGTCCATGCACGCGCTGTTCAAGGATTATCTGCCGCGCCAGATTCTGGCCGAATTGCCGGTGGACGAGGCGTCGGAAGCGGCTTTCGATGCGCTGCTGGCGCGCGAGAAGGCGCATGTGGCCGCCGTGCTGATCGAGCCGCTGGTCCAGGGCGCCGGCGGCATGAAATTTCATTCCGCCGATACGTTGCGACGCGTCGCCGAGGCCTGCAAGCGGCATGGCGTGTTGCTGATCGCCGACGAGATTTTTGTCGGTTTTGGCCGCACGGGAACGCTGTTCGCCTGCGAGCAAGCCGGGATCACGCCCGATATTCTCTGCCTCGGCAAGGGCCTGACCGGCGGCGCCTTGACGCTGGCCGCGACTTTGGCGCGGCCTCACGTCTTTGAAGCCTTTTTATCAGAAAGTCACGATAAGGCCTTGATGCATGGGCCGACTTTCATGGCAAACCCCCTCGCCTGCGCCGCCGCCAACGCCTCGCTCGACCTGTTCGCCACCGAACCGCGTCTGGAGCAGGTCGCGCAGATCGAGACGCAATCTGCGCGAAGGTCTGGCGCCCTGCGCGGAAATTCCCGGCGTACTGGACGTGCGGGTCAAAGGCGCGATCGGCGTCGTCCAATGCGCAAGCCTAGGCGACGCGGCGGCGTTTGCGCGCAAAATTCGCCGAACAGGGCGTGTGGATCCGCCCCTTCGGCGATATCGTCTATCTGACCCCGGCTTTCACCATCGAGAAGGATCAGTTGGCGGCGTTGACCGGCGCCATTTGCGACACGCTGCCGGATTGGCTTTCCGCCGGGGCGTCGAGATCGTGATGGGCTGAGCGCTCCAGAATTTCCTGCACATTGAGGCCCAACCGGGCGATCAGGGCGCGGTCTTCTGCAGCGTCGTTATTGGCGGTGGTCAGCAGCTTTTCGCCATAGAAAATCGAATTGGCGCCGGCCATGAAGCACATGGCCTGGGCCTCGGCGCTCATTTCGCTGCGACCGGCCGACAGGCGCACCCGCGACTTGGGCATGACGATGCGCGCCACCGCGATCATCCGCACCATGTCGAGCGAATCGACCGGCGGGCGGCCCTCCATCGGCGTGCCTCGCACGGCGACCAGCGCATTGACCGGCACGCTCTCGGGATGCGGGTTCATTTCCGACAGCACGCGCAGCAGCGAGGCGCGGTCGAATTCCTTCTCGCCCATGCCGATGATGCCGCCGCAGCAGAGTTCCACCCCGGTGGCCCGCACAATGCGCCAAAGTGTCGAGACGCTCCTGATAGCTGCGGGTCGAGACGATCTCGCCGTAAAATTCCGGGCTGGTGTCGAGGTTGTGGTTATAGGAGGTCAGGCCCGCGTCGGCGAGGCGCTGCGCCTGATGCGGCTGCAACATGCCGAGCGTGACGCAGGCCTCCATGCCCAATTCGCGCACGCCCTTGACCATATCGACCACGGCGTCGAATTCCTTGCCGTCGCGCACCGAGCGCCAGGCCGCGCCCATGCAGAAGCGCGAGGCCCCGGCCTCCCTGGCGATTTTGGCGCGAGACAGCACATAATCGACGTCGATCAGCTGCTCCTTGACCTGCCCGGTTTTTTTGGCGTGATGGGCGCTTTGCGGGCAATAGCCGCAATCCTCGGCGCAGCCGCCGGTCTTGATCGACAACAGGCTGGCGAGTTAAATCGTGTCGTCATGATATTGACGATGGACCATTTGCGCGCGATGCACGAGGTCGAGCAGCGGCAATGCGAACAGCGCCTCGATCTCCCCCTGCTTCCAGTCGTGGCGGATGGGGGCGAGTTCGTTAAAAGATGCGTTCAGCGTCATGACGGTCTCGAAGCCTTGTTTGCGAGGCTCCATTTAACAGGTCGGGGCCAAATGGCAAAAACACAAATTTATCGTGACTATTGCGAGCAGCGCGCCGCTCAAGATCGACTGCGCGGCCTGAAACCCAGCGTTTTGGCTCCACAGGGGCGCATTTGGCGCGACGGCCGCCTGCTGGTCAATTTCGCCAGCAATGATTATCTCGGCCTGAGCCTTCATCCCGCGCTGATCGAGGGCGCCTGCGCGGCGGCCCGGGCGCATGGCGCGGGCGTCGCCGCCTCGCGTCTGGTGACGGGCGAACATCCGGCTTTCGCGGCGCTGGAAGCCCGCATCGCCAAGGCCAAGAACCAGCCCGCCGCTCTCGTCATGGCCTCCGGCTACCAGACCAATCTCACCGCCGTCGCCGCGCTGGCCGACAAGGAGGTCGCGGGACGCCCCGTGACCATTCTCGCCGACCGCCTCGCCCATCATTCGCTGTTGCAGGGCGCCCTGCTCTCGGGCGCGCGGCTGATGCGTTTCCAGCACAATGACTGCGACCATCTCGAAAGCCTTTTGCGCGCGAGGTCCGGCAAAGGCGATTATTGCCTCATCGTCACCGAAAGCGTGTTCGGCATGGACGGCGATCTCGCCGATCTGGCCCGCCTCGGAGCGCTGGCGCGGGAGTTTGACGCGCTGCTTTATGTGGACGAGGCGCACGCCACCGGCGTTTTTGGCGCGCGCGGCTTTGGCCTCTGCGAAGATTTTTCCGAAGGCGTCGATGTCGCCATGGGCACCTTCGGCAAGGCGCTCGGCGGCTTCGGCTCCTATCTCGCCTGCGCGCCCGAAGTTCGGCAATTCCTGATCCAGCGTTGCGGCGGTCTGGTCTACAGCACCGGCCTGCCGCCGGCCGCGCTCGGCGCCATCGACGCCGCCTTGACGCTGGTCCCCGAAATGGCGGCGGAGCGGCAAAACCTGTTGGCTCAGGCCGCGCATTTGCGCCAAAGCCTTGCGGCGCAGGGCTGGAATTGCGGCGCCAGCGCCAGCCAGATCGTGCCGGTGCTGATCGGCGCCGAAACCGACGCCCTTGCGCTGGCGAGCGAGTTGGAGCGGCGCGGATTTCTGGTCCCGGCGATTCGTCCGCCGACCGTGCCGCAGGGATCGAGCCGGTTGCGCGTGTCGCTCAGCGCCGCGCACCGGCCGGAGGATGTTTCGGCGCTCATCGAGGCGCTGGGCGAATTTTCCGCCATATATGCGTCAAGGGCTGCGGCGTGAGACTGGTTTTCGTGCATGGCTGGGCTTTGGGGCCGGAGATTTGGGATTTGCTGGCCCCAAAACTTCCTTTTCCTCAGGCGCGCGTCAATCTGGGGTTTTTCGGGCCGCCTGCCTCCCCTCAGTTTTTTCCGGGCGACATATTGGTCGGCCATTCGGCCGGCCTGTTGTGGGGGCTGAGGCAAAGCCGGGACTGGGCGGGCGTCATCGCGCTCAATTCCTTCGGCCGCTTCACGCTCGACAACTCCGGGCGCGGCTGCGTCAAACCGGCGGCGATGCGGGCGATGCAGAAAAACCTCGCCCGCGACGCGCAAATATGCGTCAACAGTTTTCGCGCCTCCATCGGCGTGGGACCGGCGACAGAGCCCGGCGCAACTCGCGCCGCTTGCCGAAGGTTTGGAATTGCTGCGCGATTTCGACGTGATGTCATCCGTCGGCGAAAAACCCTGGCTGGTGGTTGGCGCCGCTGACGACCCCCTCGTCCCGTCCTGCCGAGACGAAAAGATCTCGCCGAGGCGTCGGGCGGAAAGCTGGCGCTTCGCGCTTCCGGCGGCCACGGACTGCCCTGGACCGCGCCGGACTATTGCGCGGACCGGATTTTGGAATTTTTACGCGCTCATGAGTGACCAGAGCCACAAAACCCCAATCATCGCCGCCTTCGACGCGGCGGCTGACAGCTACGACGCCGCGTCAAAAGTGCAGCGCGACATCGCGCGCAAATTGGTCGCCCGCGCGGCGCAAAGCCTCGTTGCGCCGCCGAAAACGATACTCGACCTCGGCAGCGGCGCCGGCCATGTCACCGGGGCGGCGCTAGAACTTTGGCCAGAGGCCGAAATCGTGGCGCTCGACGCGGCGCCCGCCATGCTGGCGGCTTTGCGCGCAAAATATCCGCGGCGTGAAGACGCTGCGCCGCGACGCCGCCGCACCGACTCGGCGGATCATCGGGCGCTACGACCTGATCCTCTCCAGCATGATGCTGCATTGGCTGCCCGATCCGCGCGCCGCCCTGACGCAATGGCGCGAAAAACTTGAACCCCGGCGGAAAACTGCATGTCGCGGTTCCGGTCGAAGGCAGTCTGTCCGAATGGCGTGATTTTTTGCGCGCAGCGGGTTTGGCCGATGGACTATGGCGTTTTCCGCCGCCCGGTCTGGGCCGGGATGTCGCCGCCAGCGCCGAGACAATAGCCTTTGCCGCGAGCTATCCCGACGCCAGGGCATTTTTGCAAAGCCTCAAGCGCACAGGCGCCCATAGTGCGCGCCCGGGCCACCGCCCGACTTCGCCCGCCGCCCTTCGCCGCCTGCTGGCCGCGCGGCAGGGCGAATTCACCGCGACTTTCCAGATCCTGTTCCTGACGATGGAAGCGTCAATGACCGTGCCTGGTCGCTCTCGATCAAGTCGAAAAAGGATCAGCCTTTCAGGCCGTGAATTCTTGCAGGGCTTCTTCCGAAACCGGCGTCAGCGACACCGACTCCCCGCAGCCGCAGGACGCGGTTTCGTTGGGATTTTCAAAGACAAAAGTCGCCGAGAGCTTTGTCGTGGCGAAATCCATGCGCGAGCCGATCAGGAAGAGGATGGCCTTGGGATCGATGAGCACCGTCGCGCCCTTGTCCTCGACCAGCGACTCGCCGGGGCGTTTTTCTTCCGCCATTTCCACCGTATAGGACATGCCGGCGCAGCCGCCGTTCTTCACGCCGACGCGCAAGCCAACGACATTGCCGCCAGCCTTTTCGACCAGCATTTTTACGCGCGACGCGGCGGCGTCGGTAATTTCCATCAACGGGCGAGCAGCCATTTTATTTTCCTTCAACCGGTCATCTGTGCGCGCGTCAGCGCGCTCGTGGCCGGCGAATGTTCCGACAACCCACATATAGCATCGCGGGCGGCCGCTTAAAGGCGCTTGGCAAAACGGGCGCTCGCCGAAAAACGCGCTTCCCGCTCGCATTGACTTCGCCCGCCCTTCCGCTCAAAACACCGTGAAGTCATCCGCGCCACGCGGCCGAGGTTTCCGATGCCATCCGTCACTCTGATCGACAATTACGACAGCTTCACCTTCAATCTGGTGCATTATTTCGGCGCGCTCGGCGCCCAGGTCAAAGTGCTGCGCAACGATCAGGCCAGCGTCGAGGAGATCATCGGCGAAGAGCCGGATTGCATCGTGCTTTCGCCCGGCCCCTGCACGCCGCGCGAGGCGGGTATCTGCCTCGACCTGATCCGCGCCGCGAGTCGCCAGCATCCCGATTTTCGGCGTCTGCCTCGGCCATCAGGCCATAGGCGAGGTTTTCGGCGGCGAGGTGGTCCGCGCCCCCTCCCCGGTTCATGGCAAGATCGCCGAGATCCACCATGAGGGCGAGACCGTCTTCCACGCCTTGCCCACCCCGTTCAAGGCGACCCGCTACCATTCGCTGGTGGTGCGACGCGACAGCCTGCCGACCGATCTGGCGATCACCGCGCAGACGTCGGACGGTCTCATCATGGGCCTGAGCCACATCACCCATCCCACGCATGGCGTGCAGTTTCATCCCGAAAGCATCGCTTCCGAACATGGCCATGCGCTGCTGCGCAACTTCCTCGAACTTGCCAAAAGCTGGAACGCGGCCAAGGGTCGTTGCACGGGCCGTTCCGAGCGCCGGGCCTGAGCCGCCATGGACAGCCTCAAACCCTACCTCGCCAAGATCGCCACCGGCGCGGCGCTGACCCGCGCCGAGGCGGAAGCGGCTTTCGACTGCCTGCTGTCCGGCGACGACCACCCCGGCCCAGACGGGCGCCTTCCTGATGGGTCTGCGCGCCCGCGGCGAGACGCTCGATGAAATCACCGGCGCGGTGGCGGCCATGCGGGCCAGAATGCTCAAGGTCGAGGCGCCTCCCGGCGCGATCGACATTGTCGGCACCGGCGGCGACGGGTTGCAAACCTATAATATTTCGACCCTTGCCGCGCTGATCGTCGCGGCCTGCGGCGTTCCTGTCGCCAAACACGGCAATCGCGCCGCCTCCTCGCTGTCGGGGGCGAGCGACGTGCTGTCGGAACTGGGCGTGCGCATCGGCATCGCGCCTTCCCTGATCGAGGCCAGCCTGCGCGAGGCCAATATCGGCTTCATGACGGCGCAGGCGCATCACGCCGCCATGGCCCATGTCGGCCCGGTGCGCCGGGAGCTGGGCGCGCGCACCCTGTTCAACCTGCTGGGGCCGCTGTCCAATCCAGCCGGCGTCAAGCGCGCGCTGATCGGCGTTTTCGCCGCCAAGTGGATGGAGCCGATCGCCCTGACCTTGCGCGATCTCGGCGCGGAAAGCGTGTGGATCGTGCATGGGCACGACGGACTGGACGAAATTTCCACCACCGGCCCGACCTCGGTTCTGGCGCTGGAACAGGGCGCATTGCGCTGGTTCGAGATCGCCCCGGAACAGGTCGGTCTTGTCCGCGCGACCTTGACGACTTGCGCGGCGGCGATCCGGCAACCAATGCGAGGGCGTTGCGCGCGGTGCTCGCGGGCGAGAAAAACGCCTATCGCGACATCGCGGTTTTCAACGCGGGGGCTGCCCTTGTGGTGGCCGGCGCGGCGGAAAATCTCGAAAACGGGGTCAGACAGGCCGAAGAGGCGCTCGACAGCGGAAAAGCGCGCGCAACGCTCGAAAAATTGATAAGAATCTCCAATGAAAGCGCAACCGCCGATACACAGGCGGCGATTTAGGCGTTAAGGTCTCGTCATGTCTGACATTTTGAAAAGAATCGAAGCCTATAAGCGGACCGAGATTTCCGAAGCGAAGGTGCGCGTGCCCCTCGCGACGCTCGAACGCAAGGCGCATGACCACGATCCGACGCGCGGCTTTCTGCGGGCTCTGGAAGCCAAGGTGGCGTCGGGGCTGCCCGCGCTGATCGCCGAGGTCAAGAAGGCCAGCCCGTCCAAAGGGCTGATCCGCGAGGATTTCGATCCGCCGACGCTGGCCCGCGCCTATGAGGCGGGCGGGGCGACCTGCCTGTCCGTGCTGACGGACGGCCCCTCTTTCCAGGGCCGGATCGACGACCTCGCCACCGCGCGCGCCGCGACCCATCTGCCCGTCCTGCGCAAGGATTTCCTGTTCGACCCCTATCAGGTGTTCGAAGCGCGCGCCGCCGGCGCCGATTGCATTCTCATCATCATGGCCTGCGTCACCGACAAGGAGGCGCGCGCCCTCAATGTCGCGGCGCATGACCTGCATATGGACGTGCTGGTCGAGGCGCATGACGAAGCCGAACTCGACCGCGCCCTGGCGCTCGAAACGCCGCTGATCGGCATCAACAATCGCAATTTGCGCGATTTCAAGGTTTCGCTGGAGACCTGCGAGCGACTGAGCGCGCGGGCCAAAGACCGGCTGATCGTCGCCGAAAGCGGCATAGCCAGCTCACGCCGACATCCTGCGGTTGCAGGCCGCCGGGATCAACGCCTTTCTGGTCGGCGAATCCCTGATGCGCCAGTCCGACGTGAGGGCGGCGACCAAGAAGCTGTTGACCGGCGTGACGGCTTCCACCCAACTGGCATGACCAAGACCGGCGGCCGCCTCACGCATCTCGGCGACGCCGGCGAGGCGCGCATGGTCGATGTGTCGGCCAAAAAACCGAGCGCCCGCGTCGCGGTGGCCGAGGGCTGCGTCGTGATGGCGCCGGAAACCCTCGCGCTCTGTGTGGCCGGGCAGGCCAAAAAGGGCGACGTCTTCGGCGCCGCGCGCATCGCCGGCATCATGGCCGCCAAGCGCACATCGGACTTGATTCCCCTCTGCCATCCGCTCGCCCTGACCAGCGTGCAGGTCGACATCGCGCCGGACGACAGCCTGCCGGGGTTGCGGGTCAAAGCCCGCGCCAAGGTCGTGGGCGAAACCGGGGTGGAGATGGAGGCGTTGACCGCCGTCACCGTGGCCTGCCTGACCATTTACGACATGCTGAAAGCAGTGGACCGCGCCATGCGCATCGAAAGCGTGGTCTTGTCCGAGAAGACCGGGGGCGACTCCGGCGATTATTTTCGCGTGATATAACCGCCCGTCATTGCGAGCAGAGCGAAGCAATCCACGCATCAATTTCCCTGAAAATGGATTGCTTCGCTCCGCTCGCAATGACGGCGAGGCGGCAGAAGATCGGACCGGGCCTATGACCGAAACCAAGCCCCCCTTGAGCGTCGATGAGGCGCTCGCAAAGATCCTCGCCGCCGCCAAAGGCCCCCTTGCCATTGATACCCACGCCGCTGGCGCAGGCTTTCGGCGGGACTCTGGCTCAAGACATAGCCGCGCTTCGCACCCAGACCGCCCAAGGCGCTTTCGGCGATGGACGGTTACGCCCTGCGCGCCGCCGAGGCGGGGGGACCGCTCAAAGTGATTGGCGAATCCTCGGCCGGGCGGGCTTTTGCCGGCAAATGCGGCGCCGGCGAAGCGGTGCGCATTTTTACCGGAGCGCCCGTGCCCGAAGGCGCCGACACGGTGCTGGTGCAGGAAGACGCGCGGCGCGAGGGCGATCGCGTCACCGCGACGGCGCCGGTCGAGGTGGGCCGCAATATTCGCAGCGAAGGCATAGATTTCCGCACCGGCGCTCCCATCTTGCAAAAAGGCCGTCGCCTGAGCCCGGCCGACATCGCGCTGGCCGCCAGCGCCGATCATGCGACCTTGCCTCTCGCCCGGCCGCCGCGTGTCGGCGTGCTCGCCACCGGCGACGAATTGGTCGCCCCGGGTTCTCCACGCGGCGCCGATCAGATCGTCGCTTCCAATTCCTACGCCGTGCTTGGGCTGATCGCCGCTTCGGGCGGCGTGGCGGTCGATCTCGGCATTTGCCGGGACCGGCTGGACGACATCGAGGCGGCCATCGTCGCCGCGCAAAGCCAAAAAATCGATGTCCTCGTCACCATCGGCGGCGCCTCGGTCGGCGATCACGATCTTGTGCGCGGCGCGCTGGCGCGCGAGGGCATGGAGCTGAATTTCTGGCGAGTCGACATGAAGCCGGGCAAGCCGCTGATCCACGGCCATATCGGGCCGATGACTGTGCTCGGTCTGCCCGGCAATCCGGTTTCGGCCGTGGTTTGTGGCGAAATTTTTCTAAAACCGCTAATCCGCGCCTTGTGCGGCGACCCGGAAGCCGGAGCCGACCGTTCCGAACCAGCCTTTGCCGCCGTAAAACTGCCCCCCGGCGGCGCGCGTCACGAATTCTTGCGCGCGACGGTTTCATGCGACGCGGAGGGACGGACGCTGGTCACGCCGCAACCGGATCAGGACTCCTCGCTCAACCGCGTGTTGTCGCAATCGCAGGCCTTGCTCATCCGCCCGGCCAGAGCGCCCGCCTGCGAAGCCGGCGCAGCCGTGCGCATTCTGCGCCTGACCCGTTAAAACGGCTCGAATCGCACCAAAGGAGATACCCTTTTGGCGATGTCATATTCACGTAATTGATATTGGACTATTACATCATGTTATGGCAAAGATTGCGCCTTAACTGAAACATGGGCGGAACCGATCCTAGCCGGAAATGGTTAACGTTTCTTTAAGGCGTAGTCCCGCGAGGGTCTCCGCCAGGACGCTCCGTGTTACTTTTACGTCAACCTCTAGAATTGCGTCATTGCCATGCGTATTAACCCCCACCTCCTCCTTTGCGCTGCAATTTCGGCGCTGGCTTTTCCGCTCGCCGCGCAAGCTTGCAATCCGATTGAGACGTTATTCGGCTGCCGCGAATCGAGCGTAGCCCCTCGGCCCACGCGCAGCAATCGCATGTCCATGCTCAATCGTCGGCAATCCACGCCAAGCGGAAGCATGCTGGAACCGGCAAGACCGAAGTCGCCGAACGCCAGACCCCGCTGCCGCCGCCGGAGGGCGTGGCCTACGCATCGGTCCAACATTTTGCGGCGGACCAAACTTTGCGCAGCGGCGACATCGTCGTCACCACGCGTGGCTTTCTGGTCTTCCACGGCGACGAGCGAAAATTTACCGCGCTGGACACCCGGCATACCTCCAGCCGGGAAGCCTCGCTGGCCTCGCTCGAAAAGGCCAGCCGCCGCCCTGCGGCTGCGACCTGGCAATCGCCTTCGCCCCTGGCCGAATGGAGCCCGGCGGTCAGCTCGAAACTGGTTCAGAACGACAACGTGGTCCGGACCATATCCTTCAGCGCTTCCGCCTATCGCTGATCTAGACTAGCTTTCGCGCCTGTATTGACCTGGCCCGTCATTGCGAGCGAAGCGAAGCAATGACGGGCCAGGTTCAGGTCAGGCGAAGAACGCTCTAAATAAATAGGGCGGCGGGCCCTTCTTTTGACCCGGCCGCCCCGTTGCTTTCCCACCGTGTCTCGCGGCTTTTGGGAAAGAACTTTAGAGTCCCGCCAGATAGTTGGACGGATCGACGGGCTTTTGTCCCTTGCGCAATTCGAAGTGCAATTGCGGCGAGGCGACATTGCCGCTCTGGCCGGAGAGCGCGATGGTCTGGCCGCGCTTGACGGATTCGCCGCGCTTCACATTGATCGAGCCGTTGTTGGCGTAGGCCGAGACGAAGCCATTGGGATGGCGGATCAGCACGAGATTGCCATAGCCCTTGAGTTCGCTGCCGGCATAGGCGACGACGCCGCCCTCGGCCGCCTTGACCTGCGTGCCTTCTGGCACGGCGATGTTGATGCCGTCATTGCCTCCGGCCCCGAAGGACTGGATCACCCGGCCGCGCGCCGGCCAACGGAATTCCGGATTGGCGGAGTCGCTGGCGCCGCGGCCGCCGCTGGCGAAGGCAGGCTGGCGGTGGTTTCGACTGGGGCTGGAACTGGGGCTGCGGCTTGCGGCTTCACGGCAGCAGGCGCAGCCACCGGCGCGGCTGGCAAGATCGGCGCGGCGCTGGCGATCTGCTGCGCCTTGGCGCGCGCAGCCGGCTTGACCGCCGCCACCGTCTGGGCTTCCACAGCCGGCTTGGCGGCCGTCGCGACCTTGGCGGCCGCCAGCTTCTTGTCCGATAGTTGCTTGGCGGCGGCTTCCTTGACCGCGCTGGCCTTGGCGACTTCCGCCTTCGCGGTTTTCGCCTGAACGGCTTGCTGGGCAACTTGCGCCTTGGCGGCCTTGGCCTGAGCCGCTTGGGCCTGAGCCAGCTGGGCCTTGGCGGCCTTTTCCTGAGCGGCTTTTTCCTGAGCCGCCTGGGCCACCGCGAGCTTGTGCGCTGTCTCGTCCGCCTTGGCCTGAGCAGCATTGGCCCGCTTTTCGGCCTGCGCCGCAGCAGGATCGGGCTTCAGCGCCAGAGTCGGCGCCTTGGGCGCCTCCAGTTTGGCAACTTGCGCTGGGCGAGGAGCCACAGCGGGAGCGGCAATGGCGACATGGGGAGCGATGACTTGGGGAGCAACATGCGCTACCGGCGTCGGAGCAGCGCGGACGGAGCCACTGGCGTGATAGACCGGGATCGTCAGCCGTGAGCCCGGCGTCACCTGCGAGCGGTTGGCGTAGCCATTGATGCTCAGCAAGGTGGCGGTGGGCACTCCGTAGCGCGTGGCGATGGACTCGGCGGATTCGCCCTGCCCGACAACCACCGGCACGCCGCCGTCGGACGTCCATCCGCCCACGGCGCTGGGCGCGGAGCGCACAATCGAGGCTGAAGAGACAGGCGCAGCCGGGGCGAAGACCGGAGCAGCGGGCGGCGGCGACCGCCGGGAATGACGGCGCGGCGAGCGGCTGGCTCTGGACGGCGATCGGTTTTGGAGCCGAATAGCGCGGGGTCGCCGGCGCGCGAGCGGCGGGCGGCGGCGGCGATGGCGCATCGAAAGGCTTGAAGGCGTCGGAGAAAAAGCTGCCGGGATCGAAACCGGGCGCCTGGTTCGCCGCCACCTGCGGCTGATTGACCGTTCCGGTGGGGGTCCGATCGAATTGCGCGGAGGACGATTTGAAAGGATCGGCGAAAGGATCGCCCATGCGACTCGCGTCGGCGCAACCGCCGAGTAACATCGCGGCCACGCCCGCCATCGCCAACCGGACATGCTTGCCCGAACCCCGCAGCGCTTCGCTCATCACGCATCCCACCCAACAACTGCACCAACAATTCCATTTAAAACGTGGCCGGTTAAAGGAGCGTTTAAGATGAACGAAAATTCATCAAAATGGCGGCATCGTAACCTTAATGCGGGTTTTTGCTGGCCCTGACCTTGCGGGAAGATGTCAATCGCGGCGAAAGAGGCCATGCAGGAGAGTTTGCGCCCGGCAGGGGCCGAAAGCCGTCCGCCTCGATCGAGTCGTTGGCGGCGCGGCTGTAGCGGAACAGTTCGCCCGCGCTGGCGCCTTCGCGCTTGCGGATGGCGACCAACAGGCCTGCCTGCCCCAAGGCGCCCAAAAGCCCCGGTGGCGGCGGCGCCTCCAGCGCGCCGTGGATGAGGATGCGGTCGAACAGGCCGTAAGACGGGGAAACGTCAAAGCCGTCGCCCCAGACCAAATCGACGTTGACGATCTTGAGATGATCCAGTCGGGCGCGGGCCTCCTGCGCCAGACGCTCGAAACAATCCAGACTGACCACCTCGCGGCCGATCAGCGACAACACGCCAGCCGAATAGCCGGAGCCGGCGCCGATCTCCAATATGCGATGATCGGACTGCGGCGCCAGCAGCGGTCAGCATTTGCGCCAGAGCGGAAGGGGCTTCCATGGTCTGGCCGCAGGGCAGCGGAATGGCGACGTCGCGCAAGGCCAACTCACCATGGGCGGGGCTGACGAAGTTTTCGCGCGGAATGCTTTCCAGCGCCCTGAGCAGCCTCAGGTCGCGAAACCCCTTCGCCCGCAAGCGCAACAGCAGTTGCGCCTTGGCCTCTCCGCGGGCGTCGGTGGTGAGCGGCGGAATGGCGGTCAAAACTCAGGCGAACAATTCGGCGAAATGGGTGAGCGCCGGATCGTCGGTCAGATCGAGACGCAGCGGGGTGACGGAAATCTTTTTCTGCGCGACGGCCTCCAGATCGGTGCCGGCGCCGATCACGAATTCGGGCCGCTCGAAGGCGATCCAGTAATAAGGGTTGCCGCGCCCGTCAAAACGCGGTTCGATCTTCATCAATTCGGCGTCGCGCCGCCCCTGCCGCGCCAGCACTTCGCCCTGAACGTCGCCCGCCGCGCAGGCCGGAAAATTGAGGTTCATGAGCACGCCCGGCGGCAGGCCCTTGGCGATCAGCCTTTTGATCAGATCGGGCGCATGGGTTTCGGCGCAATCCCAGAATGTGCCTGCCGGCGAATAGCATTGCGATAGCGCGATCGAAGGAAAGCCGAGCAGCGTGCCTTCCATCGCCCCGGCGATGGTGCCCGAATAAGTCACGTCCTCGGCGACATTCTGGCCCTTGTTAACGCCCGACAGGATGAGGTCGGGCGGATTGTCGATCATCAGCTTGCGCACGCCCATGATGATGCAGTCGGTCGGCGTGCCCTTGACGGCGAAACGCCGCTCGGAAATTTTCCGCAGGCGCAGCGGGTCGGCCAGCGACAACGAATGGGCGACGCCGGACTGGTCGGTTTCCGGCGCGACGACCACTACGTCATCGGAGAGTTGCGCCGCGATTTTCTCCAGCACCTTGAGGCCGTGGGCGTGCACGCCATCGTCATTGGTGATCAGAATGCGCATGTTTTTGCCCAGTGAAGTCCGCAAAAGGTTTTCATGCGTCTTATAGCCCTTGCCGATCTGGGGAAGGCTTTTTCAGCCGCTCCCTTCGCCCCTGCGGGAGAAGGTGGCGCGCACAGCGCGACGGATGAGGGGGCGACCGCACACACCCCTCATCCGGTCCTTCGGACCACCTTCTCCCGCAAGGGGAGAAGGGAGCGCGGTTTCAGCCGCGCGAAATTTTCTCCACCCCGCCCATATACGGCCTTAAAACCTCCGGCACCGTCACCGAACCGTCCTCGTTCTGGTAATTCTCCAGCACGGCCACCAGCGCGCGGCCGACGGCGACGCCGGAGCCATTCAGCGTGTGGACGAAACGCGTCCCCTTGCCATCTGCGGGACGATAGCGGGCGTTCATGCGCCGCGCCTGAAAATCGCCGCAGACCGAACAGGAGGAAATTTCGCGGTAACGGTCCTGACCCGGCAGCCAGACCTCGATGTCATAGGTTTTTTGCGACGCGAAAGCCCATGTCGCCGGTGCAAAGCAGCACCACGCGATAGGCGAGACCCAGCTTTTTCAGCACTTCCTCGGCGCATGCGGTCATGCGCTCATGCTCGTCGGAAGACGTTTCCGGCGTGGTGATCGACACCATTTCGACCTTGGAAAACTGATGCTGGCGGATCATGCCGCGCGTATCGCGCCCCGCCGAACCGGCCTCGGCGCGGAAACATTGGGTGGCCGCCGTCATGCGCAGGGGCAGAGCCGCTTCGTCGAGGATTTGCTCGCGGACCAGATTGGTCAGCGGCACTTCGGCGGTAGGGATCAGCCAGAAATGCTCGATCTCGAAGGTGTCCGCCTTGGGCAATTCGGCAATTCGGGCCGCCACATCGCCGCCTGCGGCCGCCGCCGCCTCGGCCTGCTCCAAAGTCTCGCGCAAGCCTTCGACGCCGACGAGGCCGACCGCCGCGAACTGGTCGTCCTTGAATTTTGGCAATTGCGCCGTGCCGAACATGGCGTGATCGCGCACCAGCAGCGGCGGCGCGACTTCCTGATAGCCATGCTCATCCGTGTGCAAATCCAGCATGAACTGAGCCAACGCCCGCTCCAGCCGCGCCAGTTTGCCCTTCAGCACGACAAACCGCGCGCCGGACATGCGCGACGCCGCCTCGAAATCCATCAGGCCGAGCGCCTCGCCGATCTCGAAATGCTCTTTCGGCTTGAAAGCCAGCGCCGGCTTTTCGCCGACCTTGCGGATTTCGACATTGTCGTCTTCGTCGGCGCCCGGCGGCACGTCCGCCAACGGGCGGTTGGGGATCGCCGCGAGTTCCTGCTCCAGCGCCAAAATCGCCGCTTTTTCCTCGGCCTCGATGGCGCCCATGCCGATTTTCAGGTCGGCGACTTCCTGCTTGAGCTTTTCGGCGAGCGGCAGATCCTTGGCCTTCATCGCCGCGCCGACTTCTTTCGACGCCACATTGCGGCGTTCCTGAAGCGCCTGAGCCTTGGCAATCGCAGCGCGTCGGGCGTCGTCGAGCTGCGATCAACCTGGCCAGCAGCGCGTCTGCGGCGGCCTCATCGGGCTTGCGCCGCAAAAAATCGGCGCGAAACGCCTCCGGGATTGTCGCAAATCGCTTTGATGTCGTGCATGTGCGGACCTTGAATCAGACGGCGGGAGTTTTTGCCCGATTCTTTTCGATCAGGCCCACCGCGTAAACCGCCCCTTCGTAAAGAAGCAGCATGGGAACGACAAGGGCGCACATGGAAATCAGGTCCGGCGGCGTCAGGATCGCCGCCACCACCGTGATGAGCACAATGGCGTAACGCCTTTTTGCGCGCAAATACGCTTGATCGATGATGCCGGCGTGACCGAGCAGGGTCAGGATCACCGGCAACTGAAAGGCGACGCCAAAGGCGAACACCAGGGTCATGATGAGCGACAGATATTCGCTGACCTTGGGCATAAGCGCGATGGTCGGTTCGCCCTTGACGTCGATCTGCTGAAAACTCACCGAGAATTTGATCAGCAAGGGCATGACCACGAAATAGACCAGCAGCGCGCCCAGAAAGAAGAAAATGGGCGTGGCGAGCAGATAGGGCCCGAAGGCCTGACGCTCATGGGAATAGAGGCCCGGCGCGACGAATTTGTAGAGTTGCAGGGCGATGATCGGAAAGGCGATGAAAGCGGCGCCGAACATCGACAATTTGAGCTGGGTAAAAAATTGCTCAAGGAAATGCGTGGCGATCAGCTTGGCGTTTTCCGCTCCGACCACCGAGACATAGGGTCCGAGCAGGATGTTGTAGATATGGTGCGAGAAATAGAAACAGACCACAAAGGCGACGAGAAAGGCGGCCAAAGCCTTGATAAGCCTGGCCCGCAATTCAATCAAATGGTCGATCAGGGGCGCCTTGGATGCGTCGATGTCGGCCTGGGTCATGACTTGCTTTCAGACATGGAATTTGCCGGCGCGGGGTCCGCCTGCGGATTTTGCGGCAGCAAAGCTTCATGCGGAGGAAGGGCTTCATGCGGAGGAAGGGCCGAAGCGTTCGGCAGCGCCGCGTTGGCCTTTCCGATCGATTCAAGCGGCTCTATCGCTTCCGCGACATGCGCCAGCGCGCCCTCGAGCGAGGCCGTTTTTTTCATGTGATTGAATTCATCCTTGAGGTCGGTGAGTTCGGCCTCGCGGATCGCCTCGTTGAACTGATTTTGAAATTCACCAGCCATTCGCCGCGCCTGCCCGACAAGCCGGCCGATCTGGCGAAGGGCCTCGGGCAGATCCTTGGGCGGAATGAATATCAGGGCCACCACGCCGATCAGCAGCAGCTTGCCCACATCGAAATCGAACATATCCGCCTCTTTCGCCCGCCCGCGTTGCCGGCGCTATCAGCCGACCTTGCGGGTGTCGCGCGACGGGTCGAGCACAGGCTGGGCCTGATGATCGATGGTTCGGGCCGGTTCGGCCTGGGTCGGCGGCGGCGGAACCGTCGCATCGTCGTCCGACATGCCTTTCTTGAAACTCTTGATGCCCTTGGCGACATCGCCCATGATATCGGAAATTTTGCCTTTGCCGCCAAACAGGATGAGAACGACGACACCCAATAGCAGCAGATGGGGCAAGGAAAGACCGCCCATGATGTAAACCTCCGGTCGACGAAATAGCCGCGCTTCCGCGCGAAACTTCCGATAAAATCGCGGGACGCGCCGCAATTTCTGCTCTTCCCCAACTTTAGTGCGACGAGTCCGCAAAAACAAGGAGCGCCGCAAAACAAGGCGCAGCCCTGCCTCGGATGAACGCCGGACAGAAAGTCACAGCCGATTTCGCGCCACAAGGCTCTTTTCCCTCAAAACCCTTTCAAAGCGTCGTCAAAAAGTCTATAGCCGGGGTCTTTGGTATATCTAGGGCTTGGCCTGACTGCTTCACCTGCCGGATCGTCCAAGCGCAAACTCGCCCCGACAGGGCGTCCCTGAAAAACGAAGGCTGCACAACGAATGAGCAAAATCAGCTCCGCCTCAGCAAAGCCCGCCAGCGCCTCTGCCGACAGTCCGAAGTTGGACGCCAGGCTGGTGCGGGAAATCGCCACCATGCTGAGCGAGTCGGACCTCACCGAAATCGAAGTTGAAAAGGGCGACCTCCGCATTCGCGTGGCGCGCCAGACGACCATCGTGGCTGCGGCGCCGGCCCAGGCTTACGCACAGCCCCCGGCGGCGATTGCGGTCGCCCATGCCGGCCTGCCTGAGGCCCTCGTCGTCGACGAGCACAACGCCGCCGACATTCTCAAGTCGCCGATGGTCGGCACCGTCTATCTGCGGCCGAGCCCCGACGCCAAGCCCTTTATCGAGATCGGCGCGCATGTCGCCAGCGGCCAAAAAGTGCTGCTGATCGAGGCGATGAAGACGTTCAACGACATCGTCGCGCATAAATCCGGCGCCGTGACCGCCATATTGGTCGAGGATGGCCAACCGGTGGAATATGGCCAGCCTCTGTTCGTGATCGTATGATGTTCGAGAAAATCCTGATCGCCAATCGCGGCGAAATCGCTTTGCGGATCCTGCGCGCCGCGAAGGAACTGGGAATCGCCACTGTCGCCGTGCACTCGACGGTCGACTCCGAAGCCATGCATGTGAAGCTGGCGGACGAATCGGTGTGCATCGGCCCGGCGCCGGCGCGCGAGTCCTATCTCAATATTCCGGCGCTGCTTGCCGCCTGCGAGATCACCGGGGCCGACGCCGTCCATCCCGGCTATGGCTTTCTGTCGGAAAACGCCAAATTCGCCGAGATTCTGGCCGACCACAACATCGGCTTCATCGGCCCCAAGCCCGAACACATCCGCATCATGGGCGACAAGATCGAGGCCAAGCGCACGGTTCTGGCGCTCGGCATTCCCTGTGTGCCGGGTTCGCCGGGCGCCGTGACCGACGACGACGAGGCGATGAAGATCGCGCTGGACATCGGCTTTCCGGTGCTGGTCAAGGCGGCGGCGGGCGGCGGCGGACGCGGCATGAAGGTCGCGCGCACCGCGGAAGACCTGTTCGAGGCGCTGCCTCATGGCGCGCACCGAGGCCAAGGCGGCCTTCGGCGACGACGCGGTCTATCTCGAAAAATATCTGGAAAAGCCGCGCCATATCGAGATTCAGATTCTCGGCGACGGGCGGGGAAACGCCTTGCATATCGGCGAGCGCGACTGCTCGTTGCAGCGCCGCCATCAAAAGGTTCTGGAGGAAACGCCCTCCCCGGCGCTCAATCAGGACGAACGCAACCGGATCGGCGAAATCTGCGCCGAGGCCATGCGCAAGCTGAGCTATTCCGGCGCGGGCACCATCGAGTTCCTCTACGAGAACGGCGAGTTCTATTTCATCGAAATGAACACCCGCATCCAGGTCGAGCATCCGATCACCGAGATGATTTCCGGCCTCGACCTCGTCGTCGAGCAGATCAAGATCGCCAGCGGCGCGCCGCTCGCCTATACCCAGGCCGATATCGAATTGCGCGGCCACGCCATCGAATGCCGGATCAACGCCGAACATCCCGCCACCTTCCGGCCCTCGCCGGGCAAGATCCTTTATTATCATCCGCCCGGCGGCGTTGGCGTGCGCGTCGATTCGGCCGTCTATCAGGGCTATGTGATCCCGCCCAATTACGACTTCGCTGGTCGGCAAGCTGATCGTGCAGGGCCGCACCCGCAATGAAGCGCTCATGCGCTTGCGCCGGGCGCTGGATGAATTCATCGTCGATGGCGTCGACACCACGCTGCCCTTGTTCCGCACCCTGGTGCGCAATTCCAACATTCAGGATGGCGCCTACGACATCCACTGGCTCGAGCATTTTCTGGCGGGCGGCGGCATGGACAACCCGACCGGCTGACGGCGGATGAAGGCTCCGTCGCGCTTCGTCCTGCTGACGGCCCTGGTTCTCGCGGCGGCCGGCGCGGGTTGGCTTTTTTGGCCCGCCGCCGCGCCGCCGCCGCCGTTGATCGACGGACTGAGCGACGACGGGTTGCGCGGCGCGCCCTGCCCCGCGCGCAATCTCTACGAACAAAACGCGCGCAAAAAGCAGGGCGTCCGGCCGCCCGCGCAGCTCGGCGAAAGGCTGCGAAAACAATTTCCGCTCGGCTCCGACAGCCGCTGCGCTTTCAGCGGAGCTTGCGCAGGAAAATTTCGCTTTTTTCGCGCCGTGTCCCAACGACGAAACCGTGCTTGGCGCCCGCTGGCTCAGCCCCGACTGGTCCCACGCCGACGCTTTCGTTTACTGGCGGGTGGATGACAAGGATCGGCTGATTTTTCTGGACGGCCATGTGAACCGGATCAATTAAAGTCGAACATCGACCGGGCTGTCGCCGCATGAGCGAACGGAAACGCCAAAAGTTTGCTTGTTTCCGCAAAACGCCCAGACAACAATACCCCCATGCACGCGCCGCCGAAAAAGCCTGATCCTGTCACGCCGCGCATTCTCCTGCGCGCCTATGCGGTCGGGCTGTTTCCCATGGGCGAGGACGAGGCCGACGAGCATTTGCACTGGTTCGACCCGCATGAACGCGGCATTTTTCCGCTCGACGGGTTGATCGTCTCGAAAAGCCTCGCCAAGACAATTCGCGCCGCGCCCTTCCAGATCACGGCGGACAAGGATTTCGAAGGCGTCCTCGCCCGCTGCGCCGAAAGCTGGCCGGGGCGCGAAAAAACCTGGATCAATGGGCGCATCGCCAACCTGTTCCGTGAGCTTCACGCCCTCGGCTTCGCCCATTCCATCGAGGCCTGGCGCGACGGCGAGTTGGTGGGCGGTCTTTACGGGCTGGCGATGGGCGGCGCCTTTTTCGGCGAAAGCATGTTCCATCGCGCCACCGATGCTTCGAAAATCTGCCTGGTTCATTTGGTGGCGCGGCTGAATTGCGGCGGCTATCGCCTGCTCGACGCGCAATTCGTCACGCCGCATCTCGAAAGCCTCGGCGCCATCGAAATTCTCCGCGAAGACTACCGGGAGAGGCTCGATCAGGCCTTGACTGTCGAGGGCGACTTCCGCGCCCTCGACCAGACCGATCTCTCGCCCGCGACCATTCTGGCCTGGGCGCGACCGGAAATGGCTAAAAGTCGCATGTCTTCGGATGTCATGCACAACATGCGAGCGAAGCGAACACCCCTATCCTGAAATATCAGTGCGAAGTTCGCACAATCGGGCGATGCAGACTTCCAAACTAAAGCCGGCTCTAGAAAAATTTCGGGTAATGTTCGGGAAGCCCTGCTCTGGCGCGCGCTCCTGCTGCGGCGCTGGCGGCGGCGGCGCGTCCAGAGGCTGAACAGGCGGCGGCGGCTTGCGCTTGGGCTTTGGCTTTGGTTTGGCCGGAACGGGTTGTGACGGATCGGCCAAAGTGCCGTCGGCGCGCCCGCCGGGGGCGGGCCGACTTCCACCGGCGCGCCAAGATCGTTCGGCGCGGGAGGCGGGCTTGCCAGCGGGGAAATGTCGGACGGCGGCTCCGGCGGCGCGCCCAGAGTGTCCACGGTCGGTTCGACCGGATTTTGCGGCGTGATGGTGCGCGCCTTGCGCCCCGCTTTCGGCGCCGGCGCGGCGTTGGCGGCGCGCGCTGGCGGCGGCGCATTGACGTCGGCGGCGCCCGGCGGCGTGGCGACCACGTCCACCCCGCCTTTGCAATCCTTCAGCCAGACATCATAGACCGGATGTTCAATACCATGCAGGCCGGGGCTGGCCGCGAACATCCAGCCCGAAAAAGCCCGCTTGGCCTGTTTGCCGGCGTCGATCTCGTCGACCTCGACAAAGCCTTCGGTCAGCGGCGCCTCGGTCTGCGGCCGCGTCAGGCAGATGCGCGGCGTGATCTGCAAGGTTCCGAACTGCACGGTCTCGTCGACCGTGACATCGAAGGAAATGATCCGTCCGGTGATCTTGTCGAGACCGGCGAAAGTCGCGGTGGGATTGCGAATCGTGTCCGCGGCGCCCGCCGAGCCGGCCGCGCCGACCAGCAAAGCCGCGCCAACAACAAGGGATGAAATACTGTTTCATGGCTCTTGCCGCGGGCCTCAAGCTTCCGGCGACCAGGGCTGATAATCGCCGGTGGCCTGCGGCCGATGCGCCGCGGACAAAGTCGAACCTTGCGGGCGCCAAGCGTTGGGCGTGCCGGTCTGATTGGGGATATAGGGCATTTCCCATTGGCGCGGCTGATATTTTTCCTCGGTCGGAGGAACGTCGGTCATGTGATGCAGCCAGCCGTACCAGCCGGGAGGCGTGGCCGAGCCGTCGCTCACGCCGTTGAAGATCACCCAGCGGCGCTCGAAACCCAGCGCCGGATCAAGCTTGCCGCCGATGGTGCGGTAATAGATATTGCCGAACTGATCCTCGCCGACACGCTCGCCAAAGCGCCAAGTGTAAAATCGCGTATTGAGAGTTTGCGAGTTCCACCAGGTGAGTGCTTCGATCAGCCATTTCATGGCGCTTTTCCTGTTTGCTTCGCAAGAGTTTGGATAAGGGCTTTTGAGCCTGATTTTCGCGCAGGACTATGGCCGCGCCGCGCGCCTATGTCTAGCCGTCTCTTGCGCTGAAAGCCCAAACGCGGCATGCGAATAAAGACATAAGCCACAGCATAGTTCCTTTGGGGAACCACCATGATCGCCGCCTTCGCCGGCATTTTTCTGTGCCAACTGCTGGGCGAACTGCTCGCCCGCGCCTTCAACCTGCCCCTGCCCGGCCCGGTGCTGGGCATGGGGCTGCTGTTTGTCTGCCTGCTCATCCGCGGCGGCCGGACCACACACAAGGGATCGCGGTCCCACGCCGTCCCGGTCTCGCTCGCCGCCGCCGCCGACGGGCTGCTCGGCAATTTGTCGCTGCTGTTCGTGCCGGCCGCCGTCGGCGTCATGCGCTATTTCGATCTGCTGCGCGCCAACGCCGTGGCGATCGGCGTCGCCGTCGCCCTGTCAACCATTCTCGCCATGGCCGCCACCGCGCTGACGTTTCAGCTCTTGTCTCGCCGGCGCCCGGTGAAAAAGTCATGATCGAAACCCTGCTCGAACGCTCCGACCTTTTTGTCTATCTCGCCGCCACGCCGCTGACCTGGCTGACCCTGACCTTCATCGCCTATCTCGTCGCCGACCGCCTGTCGCAGGCGAGCGGCCGGCATCCCGCCGTCAACCTCGTTGCGCTGACTGCGGCTTTGGTCATTGTCATGCTCAAGGTGACAGGCGTCAGTTACGAGACCTATTTCGCCGGGGCGCAATTCATCCATTTCCTGCTCGGCCCCGCCACCGTCGCGCTGGCGATCCCGCTCTATCGCAATCTGGAGCGGGTCAAGGCCAGCGCCCTGCCGATTCTCGCGTCGCTGCTGGTTGGCTCGGTCACGGCCATCGCCAGCGCCGTGCTGATCGGCAAATTTCTCGGCGGATCGCCGGAGTTGCTCGCCTCGCTGGCCCCGAAATCGGTCACCGCCCCCATCGCCATGGGTCTGGCCGAAAAAACCGGCGGCGCGCCCTTCCTCACCGCCGCCCTGGTCATCGCCACCGGCATATTTGGCGCCATCGTCCTGTCGCCCCTGATGCGCCTGCTGCAAATCACCGACAAGGAGGCTGTTGGCATGGCGGCGGGCGTCGCCGCGCATGGCATAGGCACCGCCCGCGCCTTCCAGATCAACTCAACCGCCGGGGCTTTTTCAGGAATCGCCATGGGTCTGAACGGCGCCCTCACCGGGGTGATTCTGCCTTTTCTGCGGCCGTGGCTGGGTTTTTGAGGAGTCAAAACCGCCTAGCGCGCCGGCCCGCCGAAATGCAAAAAGATTATGAAGATTTGGTTGAACTTATCCCCAGTATCCCCAATTTATGGTGTGATACGCGAATGTGAACACCATATCTAGATGGAGCCTTGACGGCTCTCGGCTGTCGGCATTAGCTTGTGGACATGCCGGTTCGTTGAGTTTTGCTGCGGCCTTCCCGATTTCTGCGGAGGGGCGCGTGAACCGGTCAATGAGCGCGCGTTTCAAAAAAACCGCGGTCATGCGTGAATTTCGATCTCTGGCGTTTGGGTTGCCGCGTTGGTCTGGCTTGACGATTTTCCGTCTGCCAAGGCCTGCGGCCGCCCTTCGTCATGACCGTCGCGCATGATCCGTGCAGGGCCAAATCTGGGGGATGACTATGCGGATCGAACGGCATTACACGACAGCGGGACAGTCGCCCTATCGGGACATTGAATTTCGCCAGACCAAGAGCGAAATCCGCAACCCCGATGGATCGACCGTTTTTTCGCAGGACGCCATCGAAGTTCCCGCCGCCTGGAGCCAGGTCGCCTGCGACGTGCTGGCCCAAAAATATTTCCGCCGCGCCGGCGTCCCCGCGCGTCAAAAGCGCGTCGAGGAAAACGCGATCCCCTCCTTCCTGTGGCGCAGCGTCCCCGACGAAGCGGCCCTCGCCAAACTGCCCGCCGCCGAACGTTTTATTGGCGAAACCTCGGCCAAGCAGGTGTTCGACCGTCTCGCCGGCGCCTGGACCTATTGGGGGTATAAGGGCGGCTATTTCGACTCGGAGAAAGATGCGCAGGCCTTTTTCGACGAGTTGCGCTTCATGCTGGCCCGCCAGATCGCCGCGCCCAATTCGCCGCAATGGTTCAACACCGGCCTGCACTGGGCCTATGGCGTCGATGGCCCCGGCCAGGGCCATTTCTATGTCGACGACGCCACCGGCGTTCTGACCGCCTCCGAACTCGGCCTATGAGCACCCGCAGCCCCACGCCTGCTTCATCCAGTCGGTGAAGGACGACCTCGTCAACGAGGGCGGCATCATGGATTTATGGGTGCGCGAGGCGCGCCTGTTCAAGTATGGCTCCGGCACGGGCGCCAATTTCTCGTCGCTGCGCGGCGAGAATGAAAAGCTTTCGGGCGGCGGCAAGTCCTCCGGTCTCATGTCTTTCCTGAAGATTGGCGACCGCGCGGCGGGCGCGATCAAATCGGGCGGCACCACCCGCCGCGCCGCCAAGATGGTGGTGGTCGACGTCGATCATCCCGATATCGAAGCCTTCATCGACTGGAAGGTCAAGGAAGAGGAAAAGGTGGCCATGCTGGTCGCCGGCTCCAAAATCCTGCGCAAGCACATGAAGGCGGTGTTCAAGGCCTGCGTGAACTGCGAAGGCCAGGGCGACGACTGTTACAACCCCGAGAAAAACCCGGCCCTCAAGCGCGAAATCAAACTCGCCCGCCGCGCCCAGGCCCCCGACGCCTTCATCAAGCGCGTCATCCAATACGCGAAACAAGGTTATAAAGACTTTGATCTCGCTGAATATAATACCGATTGGGACTCTGAGGCCTATCTGACCGTCTCCGGCCAGAACTCCAATAACTCCGTCCGCATCGCCGACGCCTTTCTCCGCGCGGTGGAGACAGATGGGGAATGGTCGCTGACGCGGCGCATCGATGGCAAGGTCGCCAAAAAACTGCCCGCCCGCGCGCTGTGGGACAAGATCGGCTATGCCGCCTGGGCTTCCGCCGATCCCGGGTTGCAATTCCACACCACCATCAACGACTGGCACACCTGCCCGGCCGGCGGCGAGATTCGCGCGTCAAATCCGTGCTCGGAATATATGTTCCTCGACGATACCGCCTGCAATCTCGCCTCGCTGAACCTGTTGCAGTTCCGCGATCCGACCACCAAAATCTTCGACGTCACGGCCTATGAACACGCCGTGCGCCTGTGGACGCTGGTGCTGGAAATCTCGGTGCTGATGGCGCAATTTCCGTCGCGCGAAATCGCCCAGCTTTCCTATGAATACCGCACGCTGGGCCTCGGCTTCGCCAATATCGGCGGATTGTTGATGTCGAGCGGCCTTGGCTATGATTCCGCCGAGGGCCGCGCCTATTGCGGCGCGCTTTCCGCGATCATGACCGGCGTCTGCTACGCCACTTCGGCCGAAATGGCCAAGGAGCGCGGCGCTTTCGCCCGCTACAAGGGCAATGAAGAGGCGATGTTGCGCGTCATCCGCAACCACCGCCGCGCGGCGCATGGCCTGAGCCAGGGCTATGAGCAACTGGCGGTGACGCCGGTTCCGCTCGACGCCGCCTCCTGCCCCGACCAGCGTCTGGTCGCCCACGCCCGCGCCGCCTGGGATCGCGCCCTCGAACTCGGCGAGGCGCATGGCTATCGCAATGCGCAGGTCTCGGTCGTGGCCCCCACCGGCACCATCGGCCTCGTGATGGATTGCGACACCACCGGCATCGAGCCGGATTTCGCGCTGGTGAAATTCAAGAAACTGGCCGGCGGCGGCTACTTCAAAATCATCAACCGCGCCGTCCCCGAAGCCTTGCGCGCACTCGGCTATGGCGAGGCGCAGCTTGCCGAGATCGAGGCTTATGCCGTCGGTCACGCCAGCCTCAAGCAGGCGCCGGGCGTCAATGAAGCCTCGCTCACCGCCAAGGGCTTTACCGCCGAAAAGCTGGCCGACCTGCAAAAGACGCTGGCCGGCGCCTTCGACATCAAATTCGTGTTCAACAAATTCTCGCTCGGCTCGGATTTTCTGGTCGAGACCCTAAAGGTCCCGGCCGCCAGCCTCGACGATCCGGGTTTCGAGCTTCTGCCCTTCCTTGGCTACACCAAGGCGGAGATCGACGCGGCCAATATCCACGTCTGCGGCGCCATGACGCTTGAAGGCGCGCCGCATCTAAAACCCGAACATTACGGCGTGTTCGATTGCGCCAATCCCTGCGGCCGCACGGGAAAACGCTATCTGTCGGTGGAAAGCCACATTCACATGATGGCGGCGGCGCAGCCCTTTATCTCGGGCGCGATTTCCAAAACCATCAACATGCAGAACGACGCCAGTGTCGAGGATTGCAAAAACGCCTACCTGCTGTCGTGGCGCCTCGCATTAAAAGCCAATGCGCTTTACCGCGACGGCTCGAAACTGTCGCAGCCGCTCAATTCGCAATTGATCGCCGACGACGAGGACGAGGACGACGACGCGCTCGAAGCCTTTTTGAGCCAGAGCCAGCCGGCCCGCACCGTGCAGCTGGCGGAAAGAATCGTCGAACGCGTGGTGGAGCGGGTCGAGCGGATGCGCGAGCGCGAAAAACTGCCCGACCGCCGAAAAGGCTATACGCAAAAGGCCGTGGTCGGCGGGCACAAGGTCTATCTGCGCACCGGCGAATATGTCGACGGCCGCATCGGCGAAATCTTTATCGACATGCACAAGGAAGGCGCGGCCTTCCGCAGCCTGATGAATAATTTCGCCATCGCCATTTCGGTCGGCCTGCAATATGGCGTGCCGCTGGAAGAATATGTCGACGCCTTCACCTTCACCCGCTTCGAGCCGGCGGGTTTTGTGCAGGGCAATGACGCGATCAAGAACGCCACCTCGATTCTCGATTACGTCTTCCGCGAGCTGGCGATTTCCTATCTCGGCAGAACCGACCTCGCCCATGTCGATCCCTCCGACATCGGCCACGACGCGCTCGGCAAGGGCGACGACCAAAGCCGCGCGCCGCAGACGACCGCGCAATCGACCACATCCAAATTCGTGTCCAAGGGCTTTGTGCGCTCCAAAACCGACAAGCTGATGCTGGTGCAGTCCTTCGCCGCAGGCGAAAAGCTCGCGACCGAAAGCCGCGCCAAGAATGCGACGGTTGCGGCGGTGATCATTGGCGCCACGGCGCTCAAAAGCGACGCGCTGGCGGAACGCGCGAAGCGGGTCCGGCGGTGCTGGAAACGCTGACCTGGACGCCAGCCGGCCAAGCAGGCGGACGCGGCGATGGACAAGCGGACGGAAGCGCGGATGAAGGGCTATATCGGCGAGGCATGCCCCGAATGCGCGAATTTCACGCTGGTGCGCAATGGGACGTGTTTGAAGTGCGATACGTGTGGTGCGACGACCGGGTGCTCTTAAATATCCCGTATGATGAGAAGAGAGAGTTTTTTTATTCGGTGGAACACCGTTGTGTCGACCCCCTTATTTAATATCCCAAATTTATGCTTTCCTAAATTAGAGGATGCATGTGTCAAAAGACCAATTCCCCGAAAAACTCGGGAAAAGCTTGCTGGCGGCTCAGGACAGCCCGTTTGCACGATCCTTGCGTGAAATTAAAGAAAAGCTCATTTTCCCAAAGTTTACGCGCACTGTCTGCAAGCCAGACAAACGCTTGGTGCGGCATTGATACCAGCGAGTTCGCGCGCCTGTCGCAATCGTTGAACCAAATATCATCAGCGCTCCGAACATCACTTCAGTCACCTGAAATAACCAAACTGGTGGAGCTAATCGGCCAGTTCAAACGGTTCGAAGAAAGCGCCGAAGTCAAGCTGTTCAGACAGCAGCTTTCTGAAATACAGATCGCAGCTCGATCCTTCGTCCTGCCTTCATTCGATTTGATTCCTTCGATGGCGGCGGAGTTATCTCGCGTCGTGGAGCCACTTCGGTCGATTGCTTTAGAGGAGGACTGGCAGGCCAAGCTGACCAGAACTATGAGCCAACTCAATCAACCGTGGGCTATTGAGGCTGGTGTCGGCCTCTCCGCCGTCGGCTTTGCTCGCTTAGTTCGCTTGAGCGACGCAGCGCACTCCGCCCTCGCCATTTTCGAACCCGTCACGGCGCTATTCAACAACGAGCTTGGCGCCGAGCACGAAGACGTGGAAACGGCTCCTGATGCCCGAATTCTGCATCGGTCGCGGCTGGACTGCAAGCCGATTTGATTGCTTTTCCGCCCAAGGAATATGGCAAGATCGTCCTCACCGCCGGCTTTCGATTTAGCATCGTCGGCCCGCCATTGCCCAGGGCGATAAGAATCCGCTGATCCCGCCGCCGTTTGCGACCCAAATCATTCAACCTTTATGTCAGCCGTGGAACGATATTTGCGCCATCATGTCGAGGAAAAGCTATACGCCTTGGAGGGCCACGCTTGGGTAAAAAGGCGTGTTTCGGTGGCTATGAGAAGAAACGGGAGCAGCGGCAAGCCTGAGGATAGGGAAGCGGGCAGGACCGTTTACGACCTGATTTAATACGCGGATTTCATGGATCTTGCTGACATCATCACGCAACGCAAAAACTGGCAGAACGCTTTTGAGGAAAACTTCCGAAACGCCGACGATTTGCGCGTTTCGCTACATCGCTTGCATCCGGTACGCAAGGCGATCGCGCATTGCCGTCCGCTCTGGTTGCGCCGATGCGCTAACTTTGGCGTCCGAAGCCACACGAATACTTACAGCGCTCGGGATATCGGCTTTCGAGTGACAATTCTTTTTATTAACCGAAATGACCATCGCCGATGGCGAGGTATTGCGGGCGAAACGTCGGCCAAGTTCGAGGCGGCGAGTATTTTAAAATCCCGCCCGCCAACGCCGATCCGCAATTCGATCCGAATTCCGCTCTCGGCCCGCCGTCGCCACCTTCAAATCCCCGCATACCATTCATATCCGCGGTCGGGCCAGAACCCGCCCTTGCCGCGGCCCAACTGGTCGAGCCGGTCGGTCATCTCGATGCGCATGACATATTTGGCCTGTTTGTAGCCGAGTTGCCGTTCGACCCGCAGCCGCAGCGGCGCGCCATGACCGACCGAAAGCGGCTCATCGTTGAGCCGGTGGGCCAGGATGGTTTGCGGATGAAAAGCGTCGATCAGGTCGATGCTTTCGTAATATTGGCCCGTGCCGTCGGCGGCGCGTTCATAAAAATCGGCGCAATGAAACACGGCGAAGCGCGCCGCCGGCTGAAGGCCGCGCGCTTCAACATCTCCCCGAGCGGCGCGCCCTGCCATTTGCCAATGGCGCTCCAGCCCTCGACGCAATCGTGACGGGTGATCTGGGTTCGCTGCGGCATGGCGCGCAGATCGGCCAGCGACAGGTCGAGCGGCTTGACCACCAGGCCATCGACGCGCAGCCGCCAATCGGCGAAATCCGCCTCCTGCAAGGCCGCATATTCAGGCGTATCCGGCGCATGCGTGCCGTTGACCTTGAAACTCGGGCGAAAGATCGGCTGCGGAAAATTCGCGCGCCAGCGACCGTCGCCCGCCAAGCAGCCGCTGCATGCGATAGGTCAGATCCTCGGCCGAGCCGAGCAGCTCCTGGAATTTCGGGGCTTCGGAGAGCCGATCGCAGCCGCCGAGCAAAGCTCGCGCCAAGACCGGCCGACGCCAAGGCCGAGGAACTTGCGGCGACCGATAAAGTTTACGCGTGGGGAGCAGAATGCGGCTCATGATCGTCTTCCTCTGAAATCGCCAGTTTACCGGTAATCATCGCCCGCACGCCGTTGATCGGCCCGGCGAGCACAACCATGGTCAGGTGAACGACCACGAACAGCAAGCAGAGACGGCCGCGATGAAATGGATGGTCCGCGCCGATTGCCGGCCGCCGAAAAGATCGACCAGCCAGGGCAGATCGCGTCCATGCCCGGCGACATCGTGAGCCCTGTCAGGATCATGGTCGGCAGCAGCACCGCGATGACGCCGAGATAAGCCAGTTTCTGCAATGGGTTATAATGCAGCGCGGCTTCGCCTTTGGGAAATTTCAGCCGCAGGTGATCGACGATATCGGCGAGAATGGCGCGGGGCGCAACTGATCGCGCGTCGGCGCCAGATCGCGACGCAAATGACCATTGATCAGGCCAAAGACGTAGTAGGCCGGCCAGATTGGCGACGAACAGCCAGGCGAAAAAGAAGTGCCAGCGCCGCCCCAAAGCCAGGCTGCGCCAGCCGGGAGTGGTCGCCCAGCGCGGGAAAGCGCCGCTCGGTCAGAGTCGCCGTCTGCGTCGGGCACAAGGCCAAGCACGCCTGTCGTGTCGAGGGTCGCCGAGCCGAGCCGCACAAAGCCCCGCTGCGCGCCGTCCTTGTACGGTCTCGGCGCCGATTTCAAAAGCCGGACGATCGGCGATCGGCGCCGGAACTGACCCCAGTAAAGCGCGGGATGCGCCAGAAAGATCTGCAGGCCGCTCATCAACAGGACGGTCACGCAAAGCGCGTTGATCCAATGGGTGATGCGCGTCGCCAGCGCGTGGCGATGAACCAGCTTTCGGCCCGAGGGCGCCGGCGCGCTCGATTGCGCCGCTCGGAAGGATCGTCATCGGATGGTCTCCTATCCTGACCGCCTCGAAGCCCGCTCCGGGCATGACGCCGGAGCGGGCCGGATTTTGCGACTTACTTGGCGCCCTTCATGGCGTCGCCCTTCATCGCGTCGCCCTTCATGGCGTCGCCCTTCATCGCGTCGCCTTTCATGGCGTCGCCCTTCTTGGTGCTCGGTCCTTCATGGCGTCGCCATGCATGGCGTCGGCTCTTCATGCCGTCGGTCGCCATCTTGTCCTGAGCGGAGGCGGCGCCGGCGAAAGCGAAAGCGGCGAGGAAAGCGAAAGCGGCGGTGCGGTTGATCTTGGCGTTCATGGCGTCGTGCTCCTGAAATTGGCGCAAGGGACCTTCTGCCCGAGCCTTGTGGCTCGTCAGAAATTTCAACTCTTGTGAAAGGATTTATCCCTTCATCGACCTTACGAACGCTGATTGATTTTGTTTCTCGGCGAGCTGAAATTTCTCTACCCCGTCTCATAGACGGTAGGGGAATTGCTGGACAGCCGCGATCAGGTATGTTCTATACTTGTTCTCGTTTCTCTCTTGGGATTCGCTCGCCTTGGCCAAAGCCCGCACCAACTTCATCTGCCAGAATTGCGGCGCGGTCGCGCTGCGCTGGCAGGGCAAATGCGAAGCCTGCAATGAATGGAATTCGCTGGTCGAGGAGGCGCCCTCGGCCGGTATTGGCGCGCTGGCGGCGCGCAACGCGAAAAAGGGCCGGATTTTCGCGCTGGAGGGCCTTTCCGGCAAGTCGCAATCGGCGCCGCGCATGCTGTCCGGCATGCCGGAACTGGACCGCGTCACCGGCGGCGGCTTTGTGCCCGGTTCGGTGCTGCTGATCGGCGGCGAACCGGGCATAGGCAAATCCACGCTGCTGATTCAGGTCTGCGCGGCGCTGGCGCGGCGCGGCGAACGGGTTGTCTATATCTCCGGCGAAGAAGCGGTGGCGCAGGTGCGGCTTCGCGCGGAAAGGCTCGGTCTTCAGGACGCCGCCGTCGAACTGGCGGCGGAAACCTCGGTCGAGGATATCATCGCCACGCTGTCGGCGGGGCGGCGTCCTTCGCTGGTGGTGATCGATTCCATCCAGACCATGTGGACCGAGACCGCCGAATTCGACGCCCGGCACGGTGACGCAGGTGCGCGGCGCGGCGCAGGCGCTGATCCGTTTCGCCAAGAATTCCGGCGCCTGCGTGATCCTGGTCGGCCATGTCACCAAGGATGGGCAGATCGCCGGGCCGCGCGTGGTCGAGCACATGGTGGACGCGGTGGCCTCGTTCGAGGGCGACGGCAGCCATCATTTCCGCATCCTGCGCAATGTGAAAAACCGATTCGGGCCGACCGACGAGATCGGCGTGTTCGAAATGACCGGCGCCGGCCTGTCGGAAGTCGCCAATCCCTCCGCGCTGTTTCTGGCCGGCCGCGACGGATCGGCGCCGGGCGCGGCGGTTTTCGCCGGCATGGAGGGCACGCGGCCGGTTCTGGTCGAGATTCAGGCGCTGGTCGCGCCGAGCGCGCTGGGCACGCCGCGCCGCGCCGTCGTCGGCTGGGACCCAAGCCGCCTGTCGATGCTGGTCGCCGTCCTCGAAGCTCATGGGCGCGTAAAACTCGGGCAGCATGATATTTATCTCAATGTCGCCGGCGGCATGAAAATCAACGAACCCGCCGCCGATCTCGCGGCTGCGGCGGCGCTGGTGTCGTCGCTGACCGGCGCGGTCCTGCCGCATGACATGGTTTTCTTCGGCGAAGTCGGCCTGTCCGGCGCGGTGCGTCCGGTGCCGCACGCCAATCTCAGGCTCAAGGAAGCGACCAAGCTCGGTTTTTCCCGCGCTGTCGCGCCCCAAGGGGTTGCAAGACAAGGAGAAAGGCAAAGGTGAAGCGGCAGGCATGGCGACGCGGTCGATCCGCCACATCGGCGAAGCCATCGCCGATATCGCGCGCGCTTGGGCCGCAACATCGCGCCAAAATCGGCGCGGGCGGTCTGATGCGTGAGTCGACGTGGTGAATTGCATTCGCTATAAGCGGGCGCGGACGTGGAGCTGGAACCTGTTTCTCGTCGGTTTTCCGCAATTTTGATGGATCTTTTCGAGGCGATGAATGCCGTCCTACCTTGACCTTGGTTTGCTTGCCGTCGTGCTGATCTCCGCCCTGCTGGCGATGTTGCGCGGCCTTACCCGCGAAGTCATGGCCATCCTGTCCTGGGGCATGGCGGCGGGGGCGGCGGTTTATTTTTATCCGCTGTTGTTGCCGAAACTGAGCGACCCGTCCTCGCCGGTCTATATCGCCAAGGACGCCCTGCGCCCCTATGCCGCTGGCGCGGCGGTGTTTTTCGTCGTGCTGATCGTGGTTTCGATGATCACCATCCGCCTGTCCAACGCCATACTCGAATTCGAAGATCGGCGCGCTCGACCGGTCGCTGGGTTTTGTTTTCGGCGCGGCGCGCGGGCTTCTTCTTTGCGCCATCGCCTTCATCTTCTTCAACTGGCTGGCGCCCGACGCCATCAGCGCCGGGGCCGAGTCCACCGGTCTGCGCAACCAGTGGCTCGCCAATTCCAAAAGCCTGCCGCTGTTGAAATCGACCGGCGATCAATTGCTGGCCCTGCTGCCCGACGATCCGGACGGATTGCTCGCCAAGTTCAAGAAACGCAAGCCCGGCGATGACGCCGCCCCGCCCGATTCCGAAGAACCCAAGGCCGCGCCGGCCACCCCGTCGCCCCCGGTCCGGCCCAAGGCCGATGCTGGCAAGACCAACGCCGCCACGTCCGCGCAGGATGACAAGCGCAAGCTGGATTCGCTGTTGAAAGGCGGGCGCTAAGCATTAAGTCGTATTCGCTCTTTTCTTTTTCCGCCTGCGGGCCTAATGAGCTTTCCTCTGCCAACGGGCTCTTTTCGAACCCTAACGCGCGAAACACCGCCGCGCTTCAGGAGTCAAGGCGAATGGTCGACCACAACGCTTCCGAACCGGATCGGCGCTTTCGAGCCGGAAGCTTTCGATCCGGATTCGGACCGTCTGCGCGAGGAATGCGGCGTTTTTGGCATTTTCGGCCATCCCGACGCGGCCGCGATCACCGCGCTCGGCCTGCATGCCCTGCAACATCGCGGGCAGGAGGCGGCGGGCATCGTCAGCTATGACGGCAAGCGCTTCAATTCCGAACGCCGCATGGGCATGGTCGGCCGACGCTTTCTCGAAAGCCTCGACCATCGAACGCCTGCCCGGCGACCGCGCCATCGGCCATGTCCGCTATTCGACCACCGGCGAAACCATTCTCCGCAACGTGCAGCCCCTGTTTGCCGAACTGGATTCCGGCGGCTTCGCGGTGGCTCATAATGGCAATCTCACCAACGCCCTGACGCTGCGCCGCGAACTGATTCGCGACGGCGCCATCTACCAGTCGACCTCCGACACCGAAGTCGTGCTGCATCTGGTCGCGCGCAGCCGCAAGCATTCGATCATCGAGCGCTATATCGAGGCTCTGCGCCAGATCGAAGGCGCCTACGCCTTCGTCGCCATGAGCAACAAGAAGCTGATCGGCGCACGCGATCCGCTTGGCATCAGGCCTCTGGTGCTCGGTCAACTCGACGGCCATTACATTCTGGCGTCCGAGACCTGCGCCCTCGACATTATCGGCGCGCATTTCGTCCGCGACGTCGAAAATGGCGAAATCGTCGTCATTTCCGAACATGGGGTGGAGAGCCTGCGCCCCTTCCCGCGGCAACCGGCGCGACCGTGCATTTTCGAATATATCTATTTCGCCCGCCCCGATTCCATCGTGCATGGCCGTTCCGTCTATGACGTGCGCAAGGCGATGGGCGCGGAGTTGTCGCTGGAAAATCCGATCGACGCCGACGTGGTGGTGCCGGTGCCCGATTCGGGCGTGCCGGCGGCGATCGGCTATGCGCGGGCGTCGGGCATTCCCTTCGAACTCGGCATCATCCGCAATCATTATGTCGGCCGCACCTTCATCCAGCCGACACAGACCGTGCGCGAACTCGGCGTGCGGATGAAACATTCGGCCAATCGCGCCGTGGTCGAAGGCAAGAGGATCATATTGCTCGACAATTCCATCGTGCGCGGCACGACCTCGGTGAAAATCGTGCAGATGATGCGCGACGCCGGCGCCAGGGAAGTGCATTTCCGCATTTCCTCGCCGCCGATCACCCATCCCGATTATTACGGCATCGACACGCCGCAAAAGGACAAGCTGCTCGCCGCCACTCATACGCTGGAGGAAATGCGGGAGCTGATCGGCGCGGATTCGCTGGCCTTCCTGTCGGTGAACGGCATTTACCGCGCCATGGGCTGCGAGGCCCGCAATCCGCTCAGGCCGCAATTTACCGATCATTGCTTCACCGGCGATTACCCGACCACATTGACCGATCTCAATGGCGTCGATGTCCGGGCGCAATTGTCCCTGCTGGCCGAAACCGGCTGATTCCACAAAAAGAACCATACCCCAATGATTGACACGGAAAAGAAACTCGCGGGCCGCATTGCCTTGGTCACCGGCGCCTCGCGCGGCATTGGCCGCGCCGTCGCGCTCGAACTGGCGCAGCGCGGCGCCCATGTCATCGCGCTGGCCCGCACCCAGGGCGCGCTCGAAGAACTGGACGACGCCATCCGCAAGCTGGGCGGTGAAGCGACTCTGGTTCCCTGCGACATCAAGGATTTTGAGGCTCTCGACCGTCTCGGCGCCGCGATTCACGGACGCTGGGGCAAGCTCGACATATTGGTCGGCAACGCCGGGATTCTTGGGCCGCTGACGCCGATTGCCCATTGCGACCCGGACAAGTGGGACCAGGTCTTTTCGGTCAATGTCACCGCCAATTACCGGCTGTTGCGCTCGCTCGACCCGCTGTTGCGTGCGTCCGACGCCGGCCGGGTGGTCTTCGTGTCGTCAGGCGCAGCCCAAAAGGCGGAACTTGCTGCGTTCTGGGGACCTTATGCGGCGTCCAAATCGGCGCTCGATGCGATGATCCGCACCTATGCCGCCGAGACGCAAAATGTCTCCAACGTGCGGGCGATGAGCGTCAACCCCGGCCCGCTGCGGACAAAAATGCGCGCCGCCGCCATGCCGGGTGAAGACCCGGCGACCCTCCGCACGCCGGAGGAATTCGCACCCAAAGTGGCCGACCTTTGCGCGCCGGACTGGACCGAGACCGGGAAGATTTACGATTTCCCCAAGGACAAGGTTTTGCAGTTTCAGGGCGCGGCGTAACGCCGCGCATCGTCATTGCGAGGAGCAAAGCGACGAAGCAATCCAGGCTCGCGGTGTGGCAAAATGGATTGCTTCGCTATGCTCGCAATGACAGCGCACTCACCGCTTGCGCTTTCTCCCCGCGTATGGGTTCTCGCCGTGTTTCAGCGTGATGCGTATTGGCACGCCCGCCAGCCCAAAAGTCTGGCGCAGGCCGTTGATCAGAAAGCGCTGATAGCTTTCCGCCAATTCGTCGAGCTGGTTGCCGAACAGCACGAAATGCGGCGGCCGCGCCTTGGGCTGCGTCATGTAGCGGATTTTGATGCGCCGGCCGGCGACGGCGGGCGGCGGCGTCCGGTCCAATACCCCTTCCAGCCAGCGATTGAGGCGGGCGGTGGAAATGCGGCGGTTCCAGATTTCATGCACCTGCAGGATCGCCTCGATCAGCCCGTCGAGCCCCTGCCCCGTCGCGCCTGAAACCGGCACGACCGCTGTCCCGCGCACCTGCGGCAGCAAGCGCGCCGCCTCCTCGCGCAACTCGATGATTTTCGCCGGCTTGTCGGTGATCAGATCCCATTTGTTGACGCCGATCACCAGCGCGCGGCCTTCGCGGGCGGCGAGATCGGTAATGGTCAGGTCCTGTTTCTCGAAGGGAATGGTCGCGTCGAGCAGGATCACCACCACTTCGGCGAAACGCACGGCGCGCAACGCGTCGGCGGCGGCGAGCTTTTCGAGCTTGTCATCGATCCGCGCGCGGCGGCGCAGCCCCGCCGTGTCAAAAATCTTCAGGCCGCGCTCCACATCACCCTTGCGCCAGACGAAATCGACGCCGATGGAATCGCGGGTGATGCCGGCCTCCGGCCCGACCAGCAGGCGGTCTTCGCCGAGCAAGCGGTTGATCAGCGTCGATTTGCCGGCATTGGGCCGCCCGACGATGGCGATCCGCAAGGGTTTTGTCGGATCGAGTTCGCTGCCGTCCTCATCATCCGCCAGCACCAGCCTTTCGCGCGTTTCCTCTTCTTCATCGGCCAGCGCGGTTTCTTCCGGCAGGGCCGCGAGCAACGACGAATAGAGTTCGGCCAGCCCGTCGCCATGTTCGGCCGACAGGGCGACCGGATCGCCCAGGCCAAGCGTAAAGGCGTCATAGGCGCCCGCTTCGCCCGCGCGGCCTTCCGCCTTGTTGGCGATGACAATCAAGGGTTTTCCGGCGCGCCGCGCCAGCGCGGCGAAATGGCGATCTTCCGGCGTGACGCCGACGCGGGCGTCCATGACGAAAAAGATCGCGTCTGCCTCTTCGATCGCCGCCTCGGTCTGGGAGCGCATCCGGCCGATCAGGGACTCGACGCCGCCCTCCTCCAGCCCCGCCGTGTCGATGATGGTGAAATGCAGGTCGCCGAGCTTGGCCTCGCCGGAACGGCGGTCACGGGTCACGCCCGGCTGGTCGTCGACCAAAGCCAGTTTCTTGCCCACCAGCCGGTTGAACAGCGTGGATTTGCCAACATTGGGGCGCCCGATAATGGCGACGGTAAAGGTCATAAGCTCACTTCGTTACGGGGGCGGCGGGGGAGACTCAGGGCGTGAATTTGCCGCCGCCGCGAACCAGCGAGAGAAAACCCTGCACACGCTGGCGCAGGTTGGCCGGGGCGTTGGTATCGACGACGATCTGATCGAACAGCTTGCCCGCCTCTTCGAAATCGCCGCGCTTGAGCGCCGACAGCCCCATGAATTCACGGGCGGTGAAACGGTAGGACCCGTTCAGCAGGGGCGCGAAACGCTGCTCGACTTCGTTCTTGTCGGCGCTGTCGACGCGCAACATGCCGGCGCGCAGACGGGCAAGATCGCGCCACAGCGGATCGACGGCGGGATCGACGGCAAGCAGATCGAAAGCCGTCACGGCGGCAGCCGGATTGTTAAGGCTGGTTTCCTCGGCGGCGCGCATCCGCGCCAGAAGCTGGTAGCCTGTTGGCGCCGTCTTGGCGAGACTGGCGAAAGCGGCGGCGGCGGCCTCGGGCTGGCTTGCCGACAAGACCTGCGCCGCCTCGTAAGCCGCGCCGGCGGTTTCGGCCTGGGCCAGCCTCTGGTGGCTCAGCCAGGTGAATATCGCGGTTGCGATGACGATGGCCACGGCCAGACCGAGGACGACGATTGAATATTTCGACCAGAACTCCGACAGCTTGTCGCTGCGGATGTCTTCGTCGACTTCGCGGAAAATATCGGACATGCGCTCCTCGTGGGCGATCGGGTTTACCTTTATCCGGTGGGCGGAGTTAGCACGACGTGCCCGGAAAGGCGAGCTTGCCGCCAGTCTTTTCGAGCCAACCGCCAACTGGCTGCCAAGCGCCAGCGGCCCGCTCGGCATCACCATGCGGCTTTATGCGCCCAAGCCCGAGGTTCTGGACGGCCGCTGGGCGCCGCCGCCGCTCAAGCGCGTCAATTAAGGGCCGTCATTGCGCGCGGCGATGGGACGCCCACGCGGATGAGTTTTGAAAATTCCGGCGACCGGTCCGCCTCCCGGGCGCGTTCCGAAATGCGCGAACGCGCCACCAATTCGTCGAGCGGGATGCTGGTGTCGACCGCGCCCCGGTCATAAAGAAAACTCGGAAGATAGCCGTTGACGATCAGACGCCAGTCGAACGGCATTTTTCCTCCTGCCGCGCGGATCAGCTTCACCACCGAGGTCGTGCAGTTGGTCGTGATCGAATTGAAGAATCGCGGCTGAACCGCCAATTCGTTGGACTGTTCGACATATTCCAGCAGAATGGCGCGGACGTCGGCGGGCGGTGTGTTCAACCGATAAAGCTGCACGTCCTCGCCCCTGATATTCGACCTGAGCCGCACCATGTCGCGCTCGTCGGAGGCCAGAAACACCAGGGGATCGGCCTTGAAAAGATTGGCGATGGGCGAAAATTCTCCGCCCCTCTTGCTGCGGACCTCGATCGACCATGCCAGATGGCGGCCGTCGGCAAATTCAAAACTCATCATCGGATGGGTCATCTCCGGCCCGGCCCAATAGGCCAGAAACACATCGAGGCCGCGCAATTTGGACAGGTCGTAGGATTGCGTCACCCATTTTTCGGCAGCGCTGTTTTCGGTGGTCCAGTCGAAGTCGCGCTGGTTGGTGAGCGTCAGGATGTCGCCGTTGACGACGCCGGTGACCTGATGGGCGACCGCAGGCGCCCAGTCGCGATCCATGGGCGGCTGGATCGTGCTCCACCAGATCAGCAGGGCGCCGAAAGCCAGCGCAAACCCGCCGAGCGCCCGCCATGCGCCGGGAAAAAATGCCGATGATCGTGGTCAGCGCGAGGAAGGCGAAGGCGGCGGCGGCAAGGGCCCTGACCCATTCCGGGCCGGGCGCGCGAAACCACAGCGCGAGCGTGGACCACAGGCCGAGAGGCAGGATCACCAGCAGGGAAAACAGGACCCGGAAAATGATCGCGCCGATTCGTTTTTTACTCGTCAATTCAATAACCTTGCTTGCCGTCCGTCATTTGACGGAAGCTTAGCGCAACAGGGGGCGACAATCAATCTGGATTAGGCGCTGGCCGCTGAAGCGTGCCATATTGGGGTCATGAGTGATGATCAGAAAAATGACGACGTCGGCTATATCGTAAGCGTAAAGTCGAGAGGCGGCAGCGGCCGCGCGGCGACCTGGCTTTGGGAAGTCCGCGAGACCGGCAAGACTCTTCCGGTCGAGAAGGGCGTGTTGCAAGGGGCTGAATCCAAGGCTCATCAGGCCGGACGCGACGCCATCGCCCGCCTGACCAAGAAATCCCGGACGTAAGTCGCAAGGCGCAAGGCGGCTCCTGCTTTGCGAAGAGTCTTTGCCGAAAGCGCAAAATTTTGCGAAAAGGCGGAATTCCCTTTTTCGCAGAAAGTTCTGGCCAAGTTATACATCGTATGACTGAAAATTCCGCCCCTCTCCGCCCCGTTCATGTGATCGGCGGCGGCCTCGCCGGCTCCGAAGCGGCCTGGCAGATCGCCCGGACCGGAGTCCCTGTCGTCTTGCACGAAATGCGGCCGCAGCGCGCCACCGAGGCGCACAAGACCGGTTTCTGCGCCGAACTGGTCTGCTCCAATTCCTTTCGCTCCGATGACGCGACCGGCAATGCGGTCGGCGTGCTACACCGCGAAATGCGGGCGATGGGGTCGCTGATCATGGCTCAAGCCGATGCGCATAAGGTGCCGGCGGGCGGCGCGCTGGCGGTGGATCGCGACGGTTTTGCCGCAAGCGTGACCCAGGCGCTCGAAAGCGAGCCGCTGATCACGATTGATCCGCGAAGAGATGGCCGGGCTGCCGCCCGCGGACTGGGACAATGTCATCATCGCCAGCGGCCCGCTGACCTCGCCCGCGCTCTGGCCGAGGCCATCGGCAAGCTGACGGGCGAGGCGGAACTGGCCTTTTTCGACGCCATCGCCCCCATCGTCCATCGCAGAGTCGATCGACATGGACAAGGCCTGGTTCCAGTCGCGCTACGACAAGGCGGGACCGGGAGGAACCGGCGCCGATTACATCAATTGCCCGCTCGACCGCGACCAATATGAGGCTTTCGTCAACGCTTTGATCGCAGGCGAAAAAACCGAGTTCAAGGATTTTGAGAAGACGCCCTATTTCGATGGCTGCCTGCCGATCGAAGTCATGGCCGAGCGCGGCTTTGAGACCTTGCGTCATGGGCCGATGAAGCCGGTCGGCCTCACCAATCCGCATAATCCGACGGTCAAAGCCTATGCCATCGTCCAGTTGCGGCAGGATAACGCGCTGGGCACGCTGTACAATATGGTCGGTTTCCAGACCAAGCTGCTCTATGGCGCGCAGGCGGCGGTGTTCCGCATGATTCCCGGGCTGGAGCGCGCCGAATTCGCGCGTCTCGGCGGCCTGCACCGCAACACCTTCCTCAACTCGCCCAAAAGTGCTCGATGCGGGCCTGCGGCTCAAGGCCGAGCCGCGCCTGCGCTTCGCCGGCCAGATCACCGGCTGCGAAGGCTATGTCGAAAGCGCCGCCATCGGCCTGATCGCCGGGCGCATGGCGGCGGCCGAACTACTGGGTGTCGAAATGCCGCCGCCGCCGCACACCACCGCCATCGGCGCCCTGCTCAACCACATCACCGGCGGCCATATCGAGACCATCGACGCCGGACCGCGCTCCTTCCAGCCGATGAACGTCAATTTCGGCCTGTTTCCACCAATGGATTTTTCGCCCAAATCGCCCGACGGCAAGAAATTGCGCGGGCAGGAAAAGGCGCTGGCGAAAAAGCGGGCCATGTCGGAGCGGGCCGAGACGGATTTGCGCGCGTGGCTGGCGGGGTGAAGGGGGCGGCTCTGGCTCCGTTGTTTGCAACGGAAATGCACCTGACTTCCCGGTTCGAGCGCGCGCGGTTGTTGACTTCTGTGATATTAACTACTATAGATTGAGTCCCCGCAAAGGAGTTGTTTGAAAGCCTACCTCCCTAAGTCCTTCATACGTGAGGCAAAAAGCGACGGTGTTTCAGACGACGACTGCATAGAAGCAATTCGAAAAGCGGAAAAAGGCCTTATCGACGCGGTGCTTGCCGCTGGCCTGATCAAGCAGAGGATTCCGAGAGCGAACCAGGGCGCCGCCCGAGGGTCGCGCGCGGTGATCTTTTACAAAAGGGGCGAAGTGGCGGTTTTCCTCCATATTTTTCCCAAGAGTGGCAAGGCCAACCTGACCAAGGGCGAACTTGCCGAGTATATCGAATTGGCTCACGGACTGGCGAAGCTCAGAGGCGAGCAACTGCTGGCCCTGAGTTCCAAGCGAGAATGAAGAGAGTTGGAAATATGACTAAGGCGAAGCGCTACCGGAGCCCCGCACTCCGCTCGCTTCATGAGGTTGCGGAAGACCTCCACGCCGTCGGCGCGATCGAGAAGGCCACCATGCGCCGTTTCGATCTCAGTTGCCTGACGCCAGTGGAAGCGCTGCCACCCGAAGCGATCAAGACAATTCGCGAGAAGGCGAATATGAGTCAGGCGACATTCGCCCTGGCCCTGAACGTGTCCACTGTGCTCATCAGCAAGTGGGAACGCGGGGAGGTGCGCCCGAGCGGCCCTTCCTCAAGCTGCTCACGCTCGCCAACTGCAAAGGCATTGATTTAATTCTTTGACATGGCGGCACGATATTTGATTGCGGAGGGACTACGTCCGACAGGAAGCCCGCCATGCCGATGAACGAAGATGCGATCGAGGCCGGAAAATGCTATTCGGCCGGCCACGAAAATTACCGGGTGGTCTCGATCACGCGGAGAATTGTGACCTTTCAAACCTGGCCCAAGGGCGGCAAGCTCAACCTGCTGCGCATGAATTGCGGCCTCAAAGCTTTCGCCGAAGCCGTGCGAAAGGAAATTCCCTGCCCTGCGGAGACTTGACCTCGGACTGCTGTCGCCCGAGCTTCATGAAGCGGCGCTAGACTCGGCCCCCACGGGAGGATCGGCATGGCCCAGGATCACATTGAACTCGACGAATTGCAGAACGCCTACAAGGCGGCGATGGAAGACTGGATCGCCGCGATCAAGCGCGAAGAGGCGCTGGCCTCTGTCCCCCACGACGTCGCTGAAGTGGACAAGTGGGAACAGGCGCATTTCGACGAGGACGACCAGCGCAATAAGGTCAAGGCCGCCAAGAAGCTCTATGAAGACGCTCTGCGCGAAAAATTCTACGGCTTCTGACGACGATCCGAGGCCTCGCCGCCGCAACGAAGTTCCGGCAAGCTCGTTTAGCTGAAGCAGGCGTTTCAGACGGAGCGCGTTCATGACGGACGGTTTGATCACGGTGTCGAGCGCGCACCCGTTTTCGGAGACCCTTGCGCGATTCGAAGCGGCGTTGCTCGGGACCACCATGACGGTCTTCGCCCGTGTCGATCATGCGGGCGGCGCGGTTGCGGCGGGTTTGAGCCTCCGCCCGACGATGGTGATCCTTTTCGGCAATCCGAGGGGCGGAACGCCACTGATGCAGGCCGCGCAGACCCATTGGGCTCGAATTGCCGCTGAAAATGCTGGTGTGGGAAGACGAAGAGGGCGCAACCCAACTCTCCTACGACGATCCAGTCTGGCTGGCGCGACGTTTCGGGTTGGACCCCGGTCTGCCTTCGGTCAAAGCCTTGTCTTCGGCGCTGGGCGATCTTGCCTCGGTGGCGGCAAAACCCTGAGGCGACAGGCTATCCCAGCGCGCTCATGACTTTGCGGTAGTCGGGCTCGGTAAAGGCCTTCAAGGTATTCGTTCTGATAGCGCCGCCCTTGGAAAGGTGCAAGATAAACTTGGCGGCTGCGGCGTCATCGGGAAATTCGCTGATGATCACCATGTCGTACTCCCCTATCGTCATGTAGAAGTGCAAGATGTCCCCGTCGAATTGCTTGGCGATGGCCTTGGCGGAGTCAAGACGCTGGGGCGAATTCTTGATTTCGCGGATTCCGACGTCGGTCCAATTGGCCAATCCGATATAGGTTTGCATTTCCACCTCCCCAATATGCAAGCAAACCAGGGCGCGAACCCGCTATGCAAAAAAGCGGATGCGCCCGCTTCAGCAGCTTTCCAAGAAGATAGGCCCTTTTATACTTGAAGGAAAAACAAGTTTCGTTGATTTTCTCTGGAAACCGGGGTGCGCTAGATTTTCTCCCGCCACAACGCCCATTGGCGACGCCAGGGCGGAACATCCGCCACCGGCAGGAACGGGTCATAATCCCGACCCTCCATCTCGCGCAGGTAAAGTTTTGGCAAGGCCAGCAGCCGATAGGCTTCGCGCTCGGCTTTCGGCAAGGCGGCGACGGCCTTTTTGGCCTTGGCGAGATGGTCGCTGCGCCAGCGCGCGCATGTCCGCGACAGCCGCCAGCATTTCCGGGCTTTTTTCGCGCGCCAGAACCCGCGCCGGCGTCAACCCATGCCGCGCCAAAAGGTCGCGCGGTATGTAGCATTGCTGGCTGACCACATGCCACGGCAGCGCGCGCAACAGGCCGGTCATCGCATAAGCGCAACCGGCATGGCCCGCGGCGTCGGCGTTGGGGGAAGCCGCGCCGAGGATCAGGCTGGCGAGGCGAAACAGGGCGGAGCAGGTCTCGCCGCAATAGGCTTCGAGAAACCCCACATCCGGCGCCGGATCGTCATACATGTCGAAGCGGCGCGCCTCCAGCAGATCGCGGAAGACCTGTTTTGGCAGATTGAGCGTGTCGATCGTCGCCAGCAGGGCGTCGGCGGTGGGATGGGCTTGCAAATCTCCCCGCGGATCACCCTGCCCCGTCAGCGTATCGATCCACCATTGCAGCCGCATTTCGCCGAGGATCGGTTGCGTGACGTGTTCGCGGATGCGCGCGACTTCGGCGTTGAAGGCGTAAAGCGCGAAAAGATGCGGCCGCGCCGCTTCGGGGGCGAACAGGCAGGCCAGCCAGCGGTCGCGGTCGCCGTCACGCAGGGCGACGCCGCACAGGGCGTAATGCTGGGCCAGACGGTCTTCGCTCGTGACTTTGGCTCATCCGACTTGCAACCGCATGCCGTCATAGGCCGGTTCGACATTGGGCGGCAGGATTTTCCGCAGGGCTTCGTAGTCGAGATCGGTGTGGAGATTGGTCAGCACCGCCCGCCTTGGCTTGAAACGGGCGATCAGATCCATCGTCTCGGCGAGCGACAAATGGCTCGGGTGCTCGCGGTAGCGCAGCGCGTCCACGATCCACAGGTCGAGATTTTCCAGAAAGGGCGCGCAGTCCTCGGGGAAATATTTGACGTCCGGCGTATAGGCGCAGGCCCCGAAGCGGAAACCCAGCGCGTCGATATCGCCATGATTGAAGCGAAAAGGCGTGACGTCGATCTCTCCACCGGGGCCGTCATGGGCGAAAGCGGCGCCGGGGGTGAGGAAATGCGGAATCAGCAGCGGCGGATAATTGCTGCCCGGCGGGGTCTTGAACAGATAGTCGAAGCGCAGGCCGACCGAGTCCCAGGTCGGGACGTCGAGATAGCAATCGACCATGCGGTGCATCGCCATGGTCAGCGGGCGCAGGTCGTCAAGCCCGTGGATATGGTCGGCGTGGGCATGGGTCAGCAAAAGCGCGTCAATGCGATGGATATCGGCCGCGATCAATTGCTCGCGCAGGTCCGGCCCCGCATCGACCAGCAGTCGCGTCGGGTCATGCCCGCCTTGCTCGACCACAATGGCGCAACGGCGGCGGCGGTTTTTGGGATTTTTGGGATCGCAGGCGCCCCATCCCTGGGCGACCCTGGGCACGCCCGCCGACGAGCCGCAGCCCAATATCGTGATATCCAGGCTCATGCGATGAATGAAGGCATTTTATCGAACAATCGCATGGCATTCGCTGTTGTTATCTCAGCTAATGCATCAAGCTCGATCCCCTTGACGCCGGCCAGCAGTCGCGCCGTGTCCGCGACATAGGCCGGCTCATTGGTCTTGCCGCGATGGGGCGCCGGCGCAAGGAAAGGCGCGTCGGTTTCGACCAGCATCCGGTCCAGCGGCACGATCTCCGCGATATCGCGCAGGCTTTGCGAGTTCTTGAAGGTCACGACGCCGGAAAAGGAGATATAGCCTCCCAGCGCCAGCGCCGTCTCGGCCAGTTCGCGGCTCGATGTGAAGCAATGCAGCAGCGGCTTGAAGCGTCCCGCCGCCATTTCCTCGGTCAGGATCGCCGCCATGTCGGCGTCGGCGTCGCGGCTGTGGATCACCAGCGGCAGGCCGGTTTTTCGCGCGGCGGCGATATGGGCGCGAAACACCCGATGGGCCAGATCGCGCGGCGCGCGGTTGTAGTGATAATCCAGGCCCGTCTCGCCAATGGCGACGCATTTGGGATGGGCCGCGAGCGCCGCCAACTCGTCGGCGGAAAACTCGCGCTCCTCATGGGCGTGATTGGGATGGGTGCCGACCGAGCAAAAAATATTGTCGGCGCTCTCGGCGATGGCCGCGATTTCCGAAAATTTTTCCACCTGCGTCGAAATGGTGATCATGCGCGCCACGCCCGCGGCGGCGGCCCGGTCCAGCACGCCCGCGCGATCCTTGGCCAGTTCGGGAAAATCGAGATGGCAGTGGGTGTCGATCAGCCTCATGCCGAAACCGCCTCCGGTCTCGACATAACGCGGAAAGATCGGCGCCGGCGCCGGCAGGTTCGCGCCGGCGAACAGTCGATGTTCGGGCGTCGCGAAGGCGAAATCGCGCGCGTCGGCTTTGACCCCCAGCAGATCGAGCAACCGGGCCGCCGCTTCCGGGATGAAGGGCTGGCACAGGATCGCGATCACGCGCAGCGTCTCGGCGGTGACATAAAGCACGCTGTCGCGCCGCGCCGGATCGGTCTTGCCGAGCTTCCACGGTTCCTGTCCGGCGAAATAGCGATTGGTTTCGGCCACCACCGCCCAAATCTCCGCGAGCGCGGTGTGCGGCGCATAGGCGATCATCGAGGCGCGCACGGCGTCCACAGTGTCATAGACCCTGGTCAGCAGGGCGACATCGGCCTCGGCGCTTGCGCCCTGCTCCGGCACATGGCCGCCGCAGTTCTTGGCGATCATCGACAGCGATCTTTGCGCCAGATTGCCGAGGTCATTGGCGAGATCGGCGTTGATGCGCTGCACGATGGCCTCGTGCGAATAATTGCCGTCCTGCCCGAAGGGCACTTCGCGCAGGAAAAAATAGCGCAGCGCGTCGACGCCATAATGGTCGGCCAGCGTGAAAGGGTCGATCACATTGCCGACCGACTTGGACATTTTCTCGCCGCGATTGAACAGAAAGCCATGCACCACGATCTGTTTCGGCAGCGGAATACCGGCCGACATCAGAAAGGCCGGCCAGAACACGGCGTGGAAACGGGTAATGTCCTTGCCGATCACATGCGCGTCGGCGGGCCAGAATTTTTCGCGCTCGCCCGAATCCGGGAAGCCCGTGCCGGTCAGGTAATTGGTCAGGGCGTCGACCCAGACATACATGACATGGCGGTCGTCGCCGGGGACCGGAACGCCCCAGTCGAAGGTGGTGCGGCTGACCGACAGATCCTTGAGGCCGCGCTTCACGAAAGCGACGATCTCATTCTTGTATTTTTCCGGGGTGATGAAATCCGGGTGGGCCTCGTAATGGGCGAGCAGCTTGTCCTGATAGGCGGAGAGGCGGAAGAAATAGCTCTCCTCCTCCACCCATTCGACCGGCGTGCCGGTGGGGGCGAATTTCTTGCCGTCGCTGTTTTCGGTCAGTTCATCGGCGTCGTAATAGGCCTCGTCGCGCACCGAATACCAGCCGGAATATTTCGACAGGTAAATGTCGCCGCGCGCCGCCATGCGCCGCCAGATCTCCTGCGAGGCGGCCTTGTGCCGGGCTTGCGTGGTGCGAATCACGTCGTCGGCGCGGGCGTTGAGCTTTTCGCCCATGGCCTCGAATTGCGCCGCCGTGCGGTCGGCCAGCGCCAGCGGCGTCATATTTTCGCGCGCCGCGGTCTGCTGCATTTTCAACCCGTGCTCGTCCATGCCGGTGACGAACAACGTGTCGCGCCCGTCAAGCCGGTTGAAACGGGCGAAGGCGTCGGTGGCGATGCGCTCATAGGCGTGGCCGATATGCGGCGCCCCATTGGCATAGGGAATGGCGGTGGTGACATAAAATGTCGCGCGTTCAGGCATGAAATCGGCGCTCTCGTTGATTTTCCGGCGAATTGGCAAACTAGAGAAACCGCGCGCCGAGGGAAAGGTCTTTTCGCCGCACGCCGCCGAATGACGGCCATGTCCCTTGCGAACATCGAGCGCTCGCCGCGCGACAAGATTTGCGCGCCAAAACACATCGAAAGTATAATATATTACTCCAATGTAGCGACAGTCAGCGACGCTCACATCCTCGTGATCGGTCATCATATTAACAAAAGATCACAATTGGATTATTGACGCCGCGCGCTTCCGTATCCATCATATGGTCAAGCCATTCCTATAATTGGCGCTGATAACATGATTTCCTTTTTGATGGAGGCCGGCATGAGCATACTTGGCTTTAGCTCCCTGATCGCGGCGACTGCCATGGCGGCCCTCGCTGCCGTCGCTCGACGTCGCGCCGCGCGCCTGGTTCCGGTCCGCGTTCGCGCTCGATAAGATTTTCCGGAGTCACGAAAAGAGGGCCGCAGTGATGCGGCCCTTTTTGCTTGCCCATGATTTCAGCCTTGGCTGCTAAGCCCGCAACAACAGGCAAGCGTCGCCATAGGAATAAAACCGGTAGTCCGCCGCAATGGCATGGGCATAGGCCGACTGCATGCGCTCGAGTCCGGCGAAGGCGCAGACCAGCATGAACAGGGTCGAGCGCGGCAGGTGGAAATTGGTCATCAACGCGTCCACCGCACGGAATCGATAGCCCGGCGTGATGAAAATGGCCGTGTCGCCGGCGAAGGGTTTTATCTGCCCCGCCGCATCGGCCGCGCTCTCCAGAATGCGCAGGGACGTGGTGCCGACCGCGAAAATGCGTCCCCCGGCCGCCCGCGCCGCATTGAGCCGCGCCGCCGTCGCCGCGTCGATTTCACCCCATTCGGAATGCATGACATGGTTGGCCGTGTCCTCCGCCTTGACCGGCAGGAAAGTGCCCGCCCCGACCAGCAGCGTGACCTTTTCGACGCTGGCCCCGGCGCCGAGCGCCGCCGCCACCAGATCCGGCGTGAAATGCAACCCCGCCGTCGGCGCGGCCACCGCGCCGGATTTTTCGGCGAACAGGGTCTGGTAATCGCGCGCATCCCGCGCGTCCTCCTTGCGCCGCGCCGCGATATAGGGCGGCAAGGGCATGTGGCCATGGGCCAGAATGGCTTCGTCGAGGAAGGGGCCGCTCAGATTGAAGGCGAGCAGGCATTCGCCTTCGTTCTTCTCCACGACAATGGCCGAAAGCGCCCCCGCCTGGCAGGCGGCGCCCTCCTCCGGGCCGCCGAAGCGGATGGTTTCGCCGATCCGCAGCTTTTTCGCCGGGCGGATGAAGGCGCGCCAATGCGAATCGTCCTCGCGCTTGTGCAAGGTCGCGTCGATGCGCGCCACCGCCTCCCCTCGCCGTCGCGCGCCAAACAGTTGGGCCGGGATGACCTTGGCGTCATTGACCACTAGCACGTCGCCGGGGCGCAGGAATTTTGGCAGATCGCCGACATGGGCGTCGCGCGTCTCGTCAGGCGCGACCACCAGCAACCGCGCGGATTTGCGCGGCACTGCGGGACGCAGCGCGATCCGCTCTTCCGGCAACTCGAAATCGAAAAGCTCTACCCGCACGTCCTCGCCCCTGGTTCTCGCCGTCATAAAGGCCGGGCGCGGAAACACAAAAGCAAAAAAAGGCCCCGCAAGATGGCGGGGGCTGCAAACTGCTGACCAACCCGTGGACCGCCCTCGTCCTTCGAGACGCGCCTTTCCGCAGGTGACGAGCGCTTGTTTATGGCTTTTTCCTGCTTTGAGCCTTTGGTAGAAGGCGACCAGCTCTTTGTTCCATCTGAATGCGGCAGGCAAAGCGGCAGCGAGAGCGGTTCGTAGGGGGCGATCTCCTCATCAAGCTGCGCGAGAATTGCCTCGTCTCGATAGGCCGCGTCTTGAGGCGAGCGATATCGTCTTCGATCTGTTCAAGCCAGCGTAATGGCTCGGCCAAAGCCGCCAGACGCGGATCGGGTGCGGCGCGAGCCGGTCCATGATCGGCGGCGCAGGCAGCGATCAGGCCCGCGTCGATCCTATCCGTCTTGGCGCGACGCAGACGATAAGCGGCATAGGCGCGCACTTAGCGGCATAGGCGCGCTCTTGGCGCGGCTGAAAAACGATGACTTCGAATTCCGCATCACGCAGGGTGTGGGTTTTTTTGGCGACAAGCCGGGCTTTTCGCAGCTATTGTGCGGCGGATTCGTCGTCCTGGAACACGAGACCCCGCCTTTGACCGCACTCTTCGTCGGACATTCCTACATCGACATGACCATGGTCACGGATGTCATGCCCTCGGGCGACCAAAAAATGGTGGCCAGGGATTACGCCGTCTCCTTCGGCGGCAATGCGGTCACATCCGCCTTTGCTTGCGCGAAACTCGGCGCGACCACCGATCTGCTCACCACCCTGTCCGACGACTGGCTGGGACAGATGTTCTGGGACATGGCCCGCAAATACGAGGTGACGCTTTATCCGCGCAAAGTGGCCCGCTCGTCGCTGTCCTTCGTCCTGCCGCATGGCAACAAGCGCGCCATTCTGCGCGCCCGCGACAGCCATTATCTGCGGCCCTTCATGAAGCTCGACGTCGCGAGTTATGAGGCGCTGCATCTCGACGGTCATCAGGCCGACGCCGCCCTTTATTACGCCAAGGCTTGCCGCGAAAGAGGCGTCCTGACATCCCTCGATGGCGGCGCTCTGCGCGAGAATACCGAGCAAGTGTTGAATTACATCGACGTCGCGGTGGTGGCCGAGGCTTTTTGCGCCGAGTTGAAGCTCACACCCAAGGAAGCGCTGATCTGGCTCAAATCCCGTGGCGTGAAAATCGCCGCAGTGACCCAAGGCGAGCGCGGCATGTTGTGGAGCGACGAGGATGGCGTTATTTCAATGATGCCGTCGCTCAAGGTGCCCGACGAAAAAGTGATCGACACTTCGGGCGCCGGCGACGTTTTCCATGGCGCCTATCTCGCGTCCTATTTGAGCAACCGCACGGCGCGCTGGGCCGATCATTTCGATTTCGCCCGCGCGGGTCGGCCTTCAAGGTGCAGCATCTCGGCAACGAGGCCGGCCTGCCGACGCTTGACGACATCGAGGACATGCGGCGGCTTTATGCCAAGGACGCGGGCAAAGCGGTTTTTTGAGCCCCCGAAGGGGCATGGGAGGACAAGATGACCGGGCAAGTGAACCGACATTTCTTCGCGCTGGCGGGCGCTTTGGCTTTGCTGACGCCAAATCTGGCGCAAGCTGAGCCTGCCTGCCGTGACGAGATCGCGCGGGTGCAAAAACTGGTCGATGAGTCGAAGGCCGGGACCGCCGAGGTCATCGACACGCGCGAATCCAATTTCGCCACAATGCACCGTCAGCCGACGCGCCAGAGCGTGGCCCAGGCCAAGACCGAAGCCACAGACAAGGCCAGCGCCCTGCTCGATCAGGCGCGCAAGGAAGAGGCGGCGGGCAAGGAAGATCAGTGCCTCAGGACATTACAGTCCATTGTGATGCCATAGCGCCTTGTCCTTGGAAGCAATGGCGCATCGCAAGACTTTCGTCCTCGCGCATGGCTCCTGGCATGGCGGCTGGTGTTGGCGCCGAAGTCGCCGACCAACTCCGCGAGCAAGGGCATTGCGTCTTCACTCCCAGCTATGCCGGCATGGGAGACCGCGCCCATTTGCTGAACAAAGACATAACCATAGAGACATTCGTTCAGGATATCGTCGAAGTCCTCATCACGGAGGAATTATCCGACGTGATCCTGGTGGGCCATAGCTTCGGCGGCGTCCCGATCTCCGGCGTCGCCGACCGCTTGCCGGAAAAAATACGTTGTCTCGTCTATCTGGACGCGGTCGTGCTCGAAAGCGGGCGTTCAGCCTTTTCCGGTTTTCCGCCCGAGGTCGTTGCAGAACGCATCGAGGCGGCGAATAAAGCCAATGGCGGCCTGGCCGTGCCCGTTCCGGAAGTGTTGCCGCCGTCCTGGGGGTTTTCCGAGGGAACGCCTGATTATGACTGGGTGATGCGAAGGCTCACGCCGACACCGCTCAGGGCCTGTACGACCGCGCTTGAACTCCGGGCGCCGATCGGCAATGGACTGCCGAAGACCTACATCCATTGTACGACTCCCGAACATCAGGTGCTCGAAGATTCGCGCAGGCTGGTCAGATCCTTGCCGGGCTGGAATTGGATCGATTTTCCCGGTCCGCACGACTGTATGCTCACCCATCCGCAGGAGATCGTGAAACTGTTGTTGGGCTGCTGAGCTTACCCGGCCCAGGCCAGCGCCCCGCCGCTCATCGGCTCGGTTACGCCGGTCGTGGTCGGAAAGGTCAAGGGCAGGCCCTTGACCGAGCGCACGCCGAGAAAGGCGAAAGCCTGCGCCTCGATGGCCTGCGACTCCCAGCCGAAATCCTCGGCCCGGCGCACCGGACAGGGCGCCTGTTGCGCCAAAGCCTGCATCACCGCCGGATTGCGCGCGCCGCCGCCGCACACCACGATCAGACGCGGCGGCGCCGGCATGAATTTGAGATGGGCGAGAATGCCGCCAGCCGTGAAGGCGACCAGCGTCGCCGCGGCGTCCGCCGTCGCCAGCGCAGCGACCGGCGCGGGTGAAAAAGCGTTGCGGTCGAGCGACTTGGGCGGCTTTACTGCGAAATAGGAATGGGCGAGCAGCGCCGCCAGCGCCTCCTCATCGACCTTGCCCGACAGCGCGCAGGCGCCGTCCTGATCGAGCGGTTGGCCGGAGCGCGACATCATGAGGTCGTCGATCAACGCATTGCCCGGACCGGCGTCGCAGGCGATGGGGTCGTCATGCGACACATAGGTCAGATTGGCGACGCCGCCGATATTGACGAACAGCATGGGGAGAGTCACGCCCGCACGCTTCCGCCAGCGCGCGATGGAACACCGGCACCAGAGGCGCGCCCTGCCCGCCCGCCGCCATGTCGGCGGCGCGCAGATCGTAGGCGACGTCAATGCCGACCTGACGCGCCAGCAACTCGCCGCTGCCGATCTGCACGGTCAGCCCGAAATCGGGACGATGCAGCACCGTCTGGCCATGAAAGCCGACCAGATCGACTGAAGCGGCGGGAATGGCGTGCTGGTCGAGAAAGGCGCGTATGGCTTCGACATGGCGGCGGGTGATCAGATCCTCGGCCTCGACGAGCGGGCCGGGCCTCTCGTCGCGCCGCCCGAGAAATTTTGCCGCCGCCACGGCCTTGCGCAGCAGGATGCGATCCTCGTCGGAGAAAGGATAGGAGGCGCTGGGTCCGAATTTGAGCGTCTGGCGGCCATCCGTCTCCAGATAGGCGAGATCGATCGCATCCATCGACGTTCCCGTCATGGCGCCTATGGCGCGAAAGATTTTCGGCATGACTTTCCCCGCAAGTCCTTCTTTCCCCGCAAGCCCTTAGGGCCCATATAGCGGGCCTGAGGCTAACCCCATTCCGCGAAAAGAGCGACCATGATCGACCTATATTATTGGCCGACCCCGAACGGGCACAAGATCACGATTTTCCTCGAAGAGGCGGGGCTGCCTTACCGGATCAAGCCGGTCAACATCGGCGCCGGCGACCAGTTCCAGCCGGATTTCCTCAAAATTTCGCCCAACAACCGCATGCCGGCGCTGGTCGATTGGAGCCTGCCGACGGCGGCGCGCCGCTATCGATCTTTGAATCCGGCGCCATTCTCGAATATCTGGCCGAAAAGACCGGAAAATTCTTATCCGCCGCGACGCGCGAAAAATACGCCGTCCTGCAATGGCTTTACTGGCAGATCGGCGGCCTCGGCCCCATGGCCGGACAAAACCATCATTTCAGCAATTACGCGCCCGAAAAACTGCCCTACGCCATCGACCGCTATGTCAAGGAAACCAACCGGCTCTATGGCGTGCTCGACCGGCAATTGGCCAAAATGCGCGACAGCGGCGGCTTTATCGCCGGCGCCTATTCCATCGCCGACATGGCCTGCTATCCCTGGATCGTGCCGTGGACGCAGCAGGGGCAGAACCTCGACGATTTCCCCGACCTTCGCCGCTGGTTCGACACCATCCGCGCCCGCCCGGCGGTGGAGCGCGCTTACGAAATCGGGCCGAAATACCGGACGGAAACCACCCTGTCCGAAGAGGACAAGAAAGTCCTGTTCGGCCAGACGGCCTCCAGCACGGCGACAAGGGTGTGAGCTGATGACAGTTGACGTCTCCGGTACAGCATTCGGCCGTTCCGGGTCGGGTTATAGGAGTCGGTTCTGCCCGCTCTCCTCGGCCTCCTCGGCTTCGGCCTTTATTGTCGCCGGAACGCCATCTGAGCGGCCATGTCAGCCGCGCGCGCCCAATGCCGAAACGATTTTCAAACGCAAATGGCGACGAATGATTTTTTACCAACCCGAAAAACGCGACCGCGTCCTTCTGCCGCACGACCCCTTCAAGGCGCTGGTCGCGCCAAGGCCGATCGGCTGGATTTCCACCCGCAGCCCCGCTGGCGAAGTGAATTCGGCGCCCTATAGTTTCTTCAACGCCTTCGGCGGCGCGCCGCCGCTGATCGGCTTTTCCAGCGAAGGCCCCAAGGACTCCGAGACCTTTGCCGAGGAAACCGGCGAATTCGTGTGGAACATGGCCAGCGCGGCACTGGGCGAAGCGATGAACGCCTCTTCCGCCTCTCTTTCGCGCGGCGAGAGCGAATTTGAATTCGCGGGCCTCGAAATGGCCGATTGCGTGCTGGTCAAGGCGCCGCGCGTCGCCGCCAGCCCCTGCAGCCTCGAATGCAAGGTCACGGAGATTTTCCACCTCAGGGACATGGACGGCGCGAAAATCGGCAATATCCTGACCATTGGTCAGGTGGTCGGCGTCCATCTCGACGAATTTTTCATCCGCGAAGGCGAGTTCGACCTCGCCGCCGCCAACCCGATCATGCGCTGCGGCTATGCGGGGGATTACGCGAAGATCGGCGCGATGTTCAAGATGAAGCGGCCGGAGTGACCTAGAGCCTCTTCCGATCCGATTGAATCGGATCGGGGCTCTAGCTTTTTGTTTTTTCGCGTTTTCTTCACGCGAACCGGTATCCACTTCGCTTGAAAACGCTCTACCCCCCGATCACGCTGGTGATCACCTGCCCGCCCCTGTTGATCGTGAGCTTCCACACATAAGGCTTCTGCGTCGCGGCGCGCTCCAGATCGCGGGTCGTGGCGATTTTATCGCCGTTGAGCGACATCACCACATCGCCCTTCTGGAAACCGACCATGGCGGCGGCGCTGCCTTCTTCCGTATCGATCACCGCCACGCCTTCATGGGCGTTGGCGATCGAATATTCCTCGATGGTCGCCGGCGAAATATTGACCACGCTGGCGCCCGCGAAGGGCGAGGCGCCGCTCGATTTTCACCAGATCGCGCGGCGGCTTTTCCGGCGCCGCGATCAGTTGCACCGGCACGTTGATCTGCTTGCCGTCGCGTCGCACCGTCAGCGCGGCCACGCCGCCCAGCGGCCGCGCGCCGAGCCGATAGCCGACGCCACCGGAATCCTGCACCGGCTGGCCGTCCACCGCCATGATCACGTCGCCGCGCTTGAGGCCGCCCTCCGCCGCCGGCCCATGCGGCTCGACCTCGGCGACCAAGCGCGCCGGACGGCCGGTCAAGGCCGAGCGAATTCGGCGAGGTCGCGCGAAAGATTCTGCAGGCTGGCGCCGAGCCAGGCGCCGATGAACTTCCTTGCCGCCGGCCTTCGCCGCCGCGACGACGTTCTTGACCATATTGACCGGAATGGCGAAGCCAATGCCGACCGAGCCGCCCGATTGCGAGAAAATCGCCGCGTTGATGCCGATCAGCCGCCCCTGCATGTCGATCAGCGCGCCGCCGGAATTGCCGGGATTGATCGCGGCGTCGGTCTGGATGAAGAAGCCATAGTCGGTAATGCCGATTTCCGTGCGCGCGAGCGCCGACACAATGCCCTGCGTAACGGTCTGGCCGACGCCAAAGGGATCGCCGATGGCCAGCGCCAGATCGCCGACTTCGATGGCGTCGGAATCGCCCATTTCGATCACCGGGAAATTTTTCTCGGCTCCTTTAATGCGCAACATGGCGAGGTCGCTGCGCGGATCGCGCAGCACAATCTCCGCCGGGAATTCGCGTCGGTCCGACAGCACGACCTTCACATCGGTCATGTTCTCGATGACGTGGTGGTTGGTCACCACGAGGCCCGACGAATCGACAATCACGCCAGAGCCAAGCGACTGTGCCGTCGCGCCGCCCGGACGCCGTCCCCCACCGAAAAAGTGCTGGAAAATCGGATCGTCATAAATCGCATTGCGCGCCTGGCGGTCCACCCTTTGCGCATAGACATTGACCACCGCCGGCGCGGCTCTCTTGACCAGCGGCGCGAAGCTCAGGCTGACCTCCGCTTTCGATTGCGGACTTACGCGCAGCGTCTCGGCATACTGCGGGACCAGCGACGACAAAGCCAAGCCCCAAGCCGCCGCTGCGACTCGCGTGGAAAACAATTGCGCCATGCGACTCCCCATCATTCTCGCGCCAAATATAGGCTTGGTCGGGGCAACGAAAAAGGGCGGCCCGAAAGCCGCCCTTGAAAAATACGTCGCTGTGGAAGCTTATTCCGCCGCTTCGACGATTTGGCCGGAATCCTTGCCACGGGCCGTCACGTCACGATCGACGAATTCGATCACCGCCATCGCGGCGTTGTCGCCATAGCGGAAGCCAGCCTTGAGCACGCGGCAGTAGCCGCCGTTGCGCTCCTTGTAGCGGGGCGCCAGCACGTCGAACAGCTTCTTGACCAGAACCACATCCTTGATCTGGGCGATGGCCTGGCGGCGGGCATGCAGATCGCCGCGCTTGCCGAGCGTGATCAGCTTTTCGACGACGGGACGCAGATCCTTGGCCTTGGGCAGCGTGGTGACGATCTGCTCATGCTTGATGAGCGCCTGCGACATATTGGAGAACATCGCCTTGCGATGCTCGGCGGTGCGGTTGAAACGACGCTTGGAACGACCGTGATACATGTTGGCTCTCCTGAATTGTTATGGCCGCCGTGCCAAGGTACGGCCATTCTGTGCTTTGCCCCTTTGGGGCGTTGAGCCAACCGCAACGAACGCCGTTTCGGCTGCGAGACTGGAAGTCAAGCCGGAAGGGCTTGCATTAGCGAGCGAACGTCGCACGCCGAGCTCTATGCGAGGGGCGCCGGCCGCATGCGCCGGCAATGCAAAGGCTCAATAATGCTCTTCGAACCGCTTCGCGAGTTCGTCGATGTTTTCCGGCGGCCAGCCGGAGACTTCCATGCCGAGATGCAGGCCCATCTGCGCCAGCACTTCCTTGATTTCGTTCAAGGACTTGCGGCCGAAGTTCGGCGTGCGCAGCATTTCGGCTTCGGTCTTCTGGATCAGGTCGCCGATGTAGACGATGTTGTCGTTCTTCAGGCAGTTGGCCGAACGGACCGACAGCTCCAACTCGTCGACCTTCTTGAGCAGAGCCGGATTGAACGCCAGTTCCGGGATCGCCGGGGTGTTCTCTTCGCGCTTGGGCTCTTCGAAATTGACGAAGACATTGAGCTGGTCCTGCAGGATGCGCGCGGCGAAGGCCACGGCGTCTTCCGGCGTCAGGGAGCCATCTGGTCTCGACCTGCAAGGTGAGCTTGTCGTAATCGAGAACCTGGCCCTCGCGGGTCGGCTCGATCTTGTAGCGAGACCTTCTTGACCGGCGAATAGATCGAATCGACCGGGATCAGGCCGATTGGCGCGTCTTCGGCGCGGTTGCGGTCGGCCGGGACATAGCCCTTGCCGGTGTTGACCGTGAATTCCATGCGGATTTCCGCGCCCTCGTCGAGGGTGCAGAGCTGCAGGGTCGGGATTGAGCACGGCGATGTCGCCCGTGACCTGGATGTCGCCGGCATAGACCACGCCCGGGCCCTGCTTCTTCAAGCTGCATGCGCTTCGGCCCGTCGCCATGCATCTTGATCGCCACATCCTTGATGTTCAGGATGATGTCGGTCACGTCTTCGCGCACGCCGGGGATGGACGAGAATTCATGCAGCACGCCGTCGATATGGACGGAGGTGATGGCCGCGCCTTGCAGCGAGGACAGCAGGATGCGGCGCAGGGCGTTGCCGAGCGTCAGGCCGAAGCCGCGCTCCAGAGGCTCGGCCACCACGGTGGCGACGCGCTTGTGGTCGTCGCCGGGCGTGACCTGAAGCTTGTTCGGCTTGATCAGTTCCTGCCAGTTTTTCTGAATCATGGTAAAACCTCTTCCTTCGGCATTCGGCGCATATCGGTCCGTCGACCCTGGCGCCAAAACCGTTCCATAGGAAAACGCGCGAAAATCCCGTCGGATCTTTCGCGCGGCATTGCAGAGCAGATCAGACGCGGCGGCGCTTGCGCGGGCGGCAGCCGTTATGCGGGATCGGCGTCACGTCACGGATCGAGGTGACGGTGAAGCCGGCCGCCTGCAAGGCGCGCAGCGCCGATTCGCGGCCGGAGCCGGGACCGGAGACTTCGACTTCCACCGTGCGCATGCCATGCTCGGACGCCTTGCGGGCGGCGTCCTCGGCCGCCATCTGCGCGGCGTAGGGGGTCGATTTGCGCGAGCCCTTGAAACCCATCGTGCCGGAGGAGGACCAGGAAATCGTGTTGCCCTGGGCGTCGGCGATGGTGATCATGGTATTGTTGAACGAGGAATAGACGTGCGCGACGCCCGAAGCGATGTTCTTGCGCTCCCTGCGGCGAACGCGGGTGTTTTCCTTGGCCATTTTTCAATCCTTCTAACGCGCCCGTAATTCCAGGCGCTGGGGTTGGCGGGCGAGCGCCCTATGATCTCGCGCCCCTGGGACGCGAACGCAAAATCCGGATCGAAATGGGTCGGGCCGCGGCGAAAATGGTGTTTTGCGAGCACCGAAGCGGAGCGTACTCTCGTACGTGAGCATCGGAGCGCAGGAAAACGCCATTTGCAGCCCGGCCCCACCCATTTGGGCCGGATTTTTACTTCTTCTTGCCGGCGATCGGCTTGGCCTTGCCCTTGCGGGTGCGGGCGTTGGTGTGGGTGCGCTGGCCGCGAACCGGCAACTGGCGGCGATGACGCAGGCCGCGATAGCAGCCCAGATCCATCAGACGCTTGATGTTCATCGAGACTTCGCGGCGCAGGTCGCCTTCCACCATATAGTCACGATCGATGGTTTCGCGAATCTGCAGCACTTCGGCGTCAGTCAGCTGGTTGACGCGGCGCTCGGCCGGGATCGACACCTTCTGACAAATCTCTTCGGCCTTTTTGGCGCCGATGCCGTGAATATACTGCAACGCGATGATAACGCGCTTGTTGGTCGGAATATTGACGCCGGCTATACGAGCCATTTCATTCTCCATCTGCGGGCTTTTACGCCCGGTTATGCCCGCGTCCGGTGGAGACCGGCCCTTGCAGGCGAAAACTCTGCCGCATCATTGTCGGCAAAGACAAAACAACGCTCCAGCTCTTGCAAGCGGGAGCGCCATTCGGAAGTGGTCCCCTTTACAGGGAGAATCGCCCGCCGTCAACCGCCCGGCGCTACGCAAGATCAGTGGACCAGACCGGCCAGAACCTTGTCGATTGCGGCGGCGACTTCATCCATCGCGGCCATGCCGTCGATGTCATGCAATTCGCCGACGCCACGAAAATATTCCGAAACCGGGGCCGTCTGTTCCCGATAGGCGACCAGACGCTTGTGAAAGGCTTCCGGATTGTCGTCGGCGCGAACCGCTCCGCCGGCCGCGACGGTTTCGAGCGCCCGGTTTTCGATGCGGGCGAGCAGAGCGGCCTCGTCGACCACCAGTTCGATCACCGCGTCGAGCTCCTTGTGCTTCTCGTGGAGCATCGTCTCAAGGCCCTTGGCCTGGGCGACCGTGCGCGGAAAGCCGTCGAGAATGAAGCCGTTATGCGCATCGGGTTCTTCAATGCGGGCTGCGATGATGCCGAGCACGATCTCGTCGGAAACGAGGCCGCCCGCATCCATCACCGCCTTGGCCTGGAGGCCGACCGGCGTTCCCGCCTTGACCGCCGCGCGAAGCATGTCGCCGGTGGAAAGCTGCGGAATGCCATATTTCTGTTCCAGGCGCGCCGATTGGGTGCCTTTGCCGGCGCCCGGCGGTCCGAGCAGAATCAGCCTCATTTCTTCTTCCCTCTCAATTTTGATTTTTTGACCAGGCTCTCATATTGCTGCGCCTGCAAATGACCGTGAATCTGGGCGACCGTATCCATGGTCACACTCACGACGATCAACAGAGACGTGCCTCCGAAATAAAACGGAAGCGCGAACGAGGAAATGAGCAATTCGGGTAGGAGGCAGATGACGCCGAGATAAAGCGCGCCCAGAACCGTGACGCGGGTCAGCACGTAGTCGATGTATTTCGCGGTGCGCTCGCCCGGACGCACGCCTGGAATGAAGCCGCCGTGCTTTTTCAGGTTCTCCGCCGTCTCGACCGGATCGAACACCACGGCGGTGTAGAAGAAGGCGAAGAACATGATCAGCGCGACATAGAGAATGATATAGGCCGGCCGGCCGTGGCCGAGATAGGTCGACATGAAGCCCAGGATGCCACCCGCGCCGCCATTCGCCGAGAAATTGGCGACGGTGGTCGGCAACAACAGCAGCGACGAGGCGAAGATCGGCGGAATGACGCCCGCGGTGTTGAGCTTGAGCGGCAGGAAGGACGTCTGGCCCTCATAGACTCGGTTGCCCTGTTGTCGTTTTGGATAGGTGATCAGCAGCCGCCTCTGGGCCCGCTCCATGAACACGATGAAGGCGATGACGCAGAAGGACATCACGATCAGGGCGAGCAGCACCAGCGGCGAAATGGCGCCCTGACGGGACAGTTCCAGCGTATTGGCGATGGCCGAGGGGAAGGCGGCGACGATGCCGGCGAAAATGATCAACGACGAGCCATTGCCGATGCCGCGCGACGTGATCTGTTCGCCCAGCCACATCAGGAAGAGCGTGCCCCCCATCAGCGTCAGCACGGTGGAGACGCGGAAGAACCAACCCGGATCGGTGACCACATTGGCCTGGCCTTCAAGACCAACCGAAATCCCATAGGCCTGGAAGGCGGCGATCACCACGGTCAGGTAGCGAGTGTATTGGTTCATGACCTTGCGACCCTGCTCGCCCTCTTTCTTGAGGGTTTCGAGCGAGGGAATCACCGAACTCATCAACTGCACGATGATCGAGGCCGAGATATAAGGCATGATGTTGAGCGCGAAGATCGCCATGCGCTGCACGGCGCCGCCGGCGAACATGTTGAAAAGTTCGAGCACGCCCTGCTGCTTGCCGTGGAAATTCGCGGCGAAGGCGACCGGGTCGATGCCAGGCAGCGGGATATAGGTGCCGAGGCGATAGACCATCAGCGCCCCGAGGGTGAACCATATACGCTTTTTCAGCTCTTCGGCCTTGCCGAAGGCCGAGAAATTCAGGTTAGCCGCAAGCTGTTCAGCTGCCGATGCCATGGATATCGCTCCGCCGCGCAATCGGAAATTCGCGCATGTGCCAAGGGGTGTAAACGGGGTCAAAAAAACGGGGCGGAGACTGTTTGTCCGCCGCCCCGTGTTAATCTGTCGTTAGGGCAAAATCACGCCTTTTCTCGACGGAACCTGCCCTAAATTTTTCAATCAGGCGCCAGCGGCTTCCGGCGCCGCGACGGCGACGAGCAGCGTGACCGCGCCGCCGGCCTTCTCGATCGCCGCAACCGCCGACTTGGAGGCCGCCGCAACTTCGAAGGTCAGATTGGCGGTCAATTCGCCCTGCCCCAGGATTTTCACGCCATCGCGCGCCTTGGTCACCACGCCGGCGGCCATCAGGCTCGCCAGGGTGACCGGGGCTTTCACATCGAGCTTGCCCGCCTCGACCGCCTGCTTGGATGCGGCCGAGATTGACTTCATTGTAATTGGTGGAGAAGGGGTTCCAGAAGCCGCGCTTGGGCAGACGGCGATGCAGAGGCATCTGGCCGCCTTCAAAACCCTTGATCGCGACGCCGGTGCGCGCCTTCTGACCCTTGACGCCGCGTCCGCCGGTCTTGCCCTTGCCGGAGCCAATACCGCGACCGACGCGCATGCGCTCCTTGGAGGAGCCGGGATTGTCGGAAATGCCGTTGAGTTTCATGGTTGCGATCCTCAATTGGCTTCGACGACGCGCACAAGATGCGCGACTTTCGCGATCATGCCACGCACGGAGGGGGTGTCCTGCAACACCGCTTCGCGGCCGATCTTGTTGAGCTTCAGGCCGACCAGGGTCTGGCGCTGCTCGGCCGGACGGCCAATGGCGCTGCCCGTCTGGACGACGGTGACTTTCTTCGCTTCAGTCATGGATCCGTCCTCCCTCAGCTTTCGGTGGATTCGGTGTCGCCGCCGGGGCGGCGCGCCTGCAGGACCGAAACCTTGAGGCTGCGGCGAGCGGCGACGGAACGGGGCAAATCCTCATGCTTCAGCGCGTCGAAAGTAGCGCGAACCATGTTGTAGGGATTGGACGAGCCCTGCGACTTGGCGACCACGTCGTGCACGCCGAGGGTTTCGAACACAGCGCGCATCGGGCCGCCAGCAATGATGCCGGTACCGGCAGGCGCTGCGCGCAAAATCACGCGACCGGCGCCGTGGCGGCCGTTCACGTCATGATGGAGGGTGCGGCCTTCGCGCAGCGGCACGCGGATCAGCGCGCGCTTGGCGGATTCGGTCGCCTTGCGGATGGCTTCCGGCACTTCGCGCGCCTTGCCATGCCCAAAGCCGACGCGACCCTTCTGGTCGCCGACGACGACGAGGGCGGCGAAACCGAAACGACGGCCGCCCTTCACCACTTTGGCGACGCGATTGATGTGGACCAACCGGTCCACGAATTCGCTGTCGCCTTCTTCCTTGCGATCGCGGCCGCGGCCGCCTTCTTCACGAGCCATTTGTTTTTCCGTCACTTGCGCGGAACGCCCCGTTCGGCGTCCGCTCGCTCAGATTTTGCGCCCAATCCCGAGGGAAAAGGCTGTTTTCTCAAAACGACGGCCCGGACCGCACGAGGGCGATCCGGGGCAGGTTTCGATTATTTAATCGCCGGCCAAAAGCCGCCAATCAGAATTGCAGGCCACCCTCGCGCGCGCCATCGGCCAGAGCCTTGACGCGACCGTGGTAGTTATAGGCGCCGCGATCGAACACGACAGCCGTGACGCCAGCGGCGACGGCGCGTTCGGCAATCAGTTTGCCGATCGTCTTGGCGGCTTCGACATTCGCGCCGGTCTTGAGCGCCGTGCGATTGTCTTTTTCGAGCGACGAAGCGGCGGCCAGAGTGCGGCCGTTCTCGTCGTCGATGATCTGTGCATAAATCTGCTTCGACGAGCGAAAAACAGACAGCCGCGGCTTGCCATAAGCGCGCGCGCGGATCGTGCGGCGAACGCGCGCCTTGCGGCGGCCTTCGGAGGACTTGATCCTGAGCCATAACGCGGTTCCCTTACTTCTTCTTGCCTTCCTTGCGGAAGATAAATTCGCCGGCATATTTGACGCCCTTGCCCTTGTAGGGTTCGGGACCGCGATAGTCGCGGATCTCGGCGGCCACCTGGCCCACCTGACGCTTGTCGATGCCGGTAATGGTGAGTTCCGTCGGCTTGGGCGCCACGATGGCGATGCCATCCGGAATCGGATAGGTGATGTCGTGGCTGTAGCCGAGCGACAATTGCAGGTTCTTGCCCGCGACCGCCGCCTTATAGCCCACGCCGGTGATTTCGAGCTTTTTCTCGAAACCGGCGGTGACACCGATGATCAGATTGTTGATCTGAGACCGCGACGTGCCCCAAAGCGCGCGAGCGCGCTTGGTTTGGTTGCGGGGATCGACCTTGATCTGGTTGTCGTTCAATTCGACGTGGACGTCTTCAGGAACAACGAAGAATAATTCACCCTTGGCGCCTTTGACGGCGACCTTCTGGCCGTCAACCTTGGCGGTGACGCCGGCCGGTACGGCCACGGGCTTCTTTCCGATACGAGACATGGAATACTCCCTAAGCGTTTTCAACAAGTGGAAACCCATGCGTGAAAAAACAAAAACCAATACCCCACTCTGGGTCTCAGGTCAGAAGACCTTGGCGAGGACTTCACCGCCGACATTGGCCTCACGGGCCGCGTGATCGGCAAGCACACCCTTCGGGGTCGAGATGATCGCAATGCCGAGGCCATTGGCGACGCGCGGCAGGGCGTCGACCGCAGCGTAAACGCGGCGGCCGGGTTTCGACACGCGGGCGATCTCTCTGATCACCGGCTGGCCATCGAAATATTTCAGCTCGACTTCGAAATCGGTGCGGCCGTTGCCATATTCCGTGACGCTATAGCCACGGATATAGCCTTCGTCCTTGAGCACGTCGAGGACATGAGCGCGCAGGCGCGAGCCAGGCGTCGAAACCGACGACTTGCGGCGCATTTGAGCATTGCGGATACGGGTGAGCAGATCGCCCAACGGATCGTTGATCGCCATAGGGGTCTCCTCTTACCAGCTCGACTTGACGAGACCGGGGATCAAACCCGCGGATCCCAGTTCACGCAAAGCGATACGCGACATTTTCAGCTTGCGGTTATAGGCGCGCGGACGGCCCGTCACTTCGCAGCGGTTACGCACGCGATTGACGCTGGAGTTGCGCGGCATTTCCGCCAGCTTGAGGGTCGCTTCGAAACGCTCCTCGACGGTCAGCGAACGGTCCCGGGCGATATCGCGCAGACGCGCGCGCTTGGGAGCCTTCACCGCGGCGAGCTTGATGCGCCGCTTGTTGTTTTCAATAGCACTTTTCTTGGCCATGGTTTACCTCTGGTTTCCGCGTTTGAAGCCTTGCGGCCTCACTGCCGGAACGGGAAGTTGAACGCGCGCAGCAAAGCGCGTGCCTCGTCGTCGGTCTTGGCCGTGGTGCAGACGATGACGTCCATGCCAAGAACCGTATCGACCTTATCGTAATCGATTTCAGGGAACACCAGGTGCTCCTTGATGCCCATGGCGAAGTTGCCACGGCCGTCGAACGACTTCGGATTCAGACCGCGGAAATCGCGGATGCGCGGCAGCGCGACCGTGACGAAGCGATCCAGAAATTCATACATGCGGGTCTTGCGCAATGTCACCATTGTGCCGATCGGCATGTTTTCGCGCACCTTGAAGGTCGAAATGGCCTTGCGGGCATGCGTGATGACGGGACGTTGACCCGCGATCAGGGCAAGATCGGCGGCGGCGAGCGTCACCTTCTTGGTGTCGTTGACGGCGTCGCCCACACCCATGTTCAGCACGATCTTGGTGATCGCCGGAACTTCGAGCGCGTTCTTGTAGCCGAACTCTTCGATGAGCTTCGGACGCACCACGTCGATGTAGTGCTGCTTCATCCGCGCGGTGTAGCCTTCCGGCGCGCGCGAAACGGCTCCAGCGACGCCGACGCTGCCGGCGCCCTTCATGCGGACGACTTTTTCACCGCCCTTGGCGGCGCCGGCCTTCGGGGTCTTGGGGGTCTTGGCCTCAGCCATCGATCAGGTCTCCCGAACGCTTGGCGACGCGAACCTTGCGGCCGTCATCGAGAATTTTGAAGCCGACACGCGTGGGCTTGCCGTCCTTGGGATCGGCAATCGCAATGTTCGACAGTTGAATGAAGGCTTCCTTGGAAATAATGCCGCCTTCCTGGGTCTGCGACTGCTTCTGGTGACGCTTCACCAGATTGATGCCGCTCACCAGGGCCTTGCCGTCTTTCGGCATGACCTGCGTCACTTCGCCCTTGCGGCCTTTGTCACGGCCGGTGAGCACGACGACCTTGTCGCCCTTTTTGATTTTGGCGGCCATCAAAGCACCTCCGGCGCGAGCGAAATGATCTTCATGTGGTTCTTGGCGCGGAGTTCGCGCGGAACCGGTCCGAAGATACGCGTGCCCACGGGCTCTTTCTGATTGTTGATCAGAACCGCCGCATTGCTGTCAAAGCAAATCACCGAACCGTCGGCGCGCTTGATGTCCTTGGCGGTCCTTACGACCACCGCCTTCATCACGTCGCCTTTTTTCACACGGCCGCGCGGAATCGCTTCCTTGACCGAAACTACAATAATATCACCCACGCCTGCATATCTGCGCTTGGAGCCTCCAAGCACCTTGATGCACATCACGCGGCGCGCGCCGGAATTGTCGGCCACGTCGAGGTTGGTCTGCATCTAAATCATGGCTTTTAGCCTTTCTTCTCAGATCGGTTTCCGTTCGGGAACCACCCCGTTCGGACTTCGCCTGAAGGAAGCGTGCTTCCTCGTTCATTTCGACTTTAAAATCAAGCCTTGGCTTCGTCTTTTACGACGATCCAGCGCTTTAATTTCGAAATCGGCTTCGTTTCCTCGATGGAAACCAGGTCCCCGACCTTGAACGCGCCCACTTCGTCATGGGCGTGATAGTTCTTGGTGCGGCGGACGGTCTTCTTGAGCAGCGGATGGGTGAAGCGACGCTCCACCTTCACCACCACGGTCTTTTCCTGCTTGTCGCTGACGACGACGCCCTGGAGTATTCTCTTCGGCATGGTTTTGAAACCTTACTTCTTGGCGTCGCGGCGCTTTTGCGCGGCGACCGTCTTCACGCGGGCGACATCGCGGCGCACGACGCGCACGCGCGACGTGTTTTCGAGCTGCCCGGTGGCGCGCTGGAAGCGCAGGTTGAACTGCTCCTTCTTCAGCTTGAGCAATTCTTCGCTAAGTTGATCGTCCGACATCGCCTTGAAGTCGGACAAACGCTGGTTGTCTTTCATCGCGTCCTCCAGTTATTCGGCGATACGTTCGATAAATCGGGTCTTGATCGGCAGCTTGGCGGCCGCGAGCGCGAAAGCTTCGCGCGCGATGACCGGCGAAACGCCGTCGATCTCGAACATGATGCGGCCGGGGGCGACTCGCGCCGCCCAGAATTCCGGCGCGCCCTTGCCTTTACCCATTCGCACTTCGGTCGGCTTCTTGGAGACCGGAACGTCTGGGAAGACGCGGATCCACACGCGGCCGGCGCGTTTCATGTGACGGGTCAGAGCGCGGCGGGCAGCCTCGATCTGGCGGGCGGTGATGCGGTCCGGCTCCAGGGCCTTGAGGCCGAACTGCCCGAAGGACAGTTCGAAGCCGGCCTTGGACACGCCCTTGATGCGGCCTTTGAAGGCCTTCCGGAATTTAGTGCGCTTGGGTTGCAGCATTTCTCACACTCTCAAGCTTAGTTTGCGCCGCGCGGCTCGCGCGGCTCGCGCCGCTCGCGCCGGCGGTCGTGCGAGTGATCGCCGCCGCCAACTTCGTTCTGACGCTTTTCATGCGCCATCGGATCGTGTTCGAGGATCTCGCCCTTGAAGATCCAGACCTTGATGCCGCACGCGCCATAAGCGGTGTGGGCGGTCGCGACGCCGTAATCGACATCGGCGCGCAGCGTATGCAGCGGCACGCGGCCTTCACGGTACCATTCGAGACGGGCGATTTCCGCGCCGCCGAGGCGGCCCGAACAATTGATGCGGATGCCTTCCGCGCCCAGACGCATCGCCGATTGCACGGCGCGCTTCATGGCGCGGCGGAACGCCACGCGGCGCTCCAGCTGCTGGGCGATCGAATCGGCCACCAGCGTCGCATCGATTTCCGGCTTGCGCACTTCGACGATGTTGATCGCCACTTCGCTCGCCGTCAGCTTGGAGACGAGCTTGCGGATCTTGTCGATGTCCGCGCCCTTCTTGCCGATGACGACACCGGGGCGCGCCGAATAAACGGTCACGCGGCATTTCTTGTGCGGGCGTTCGATGACGATTTTCGACACCGCCGCCTGCTTGAGCGCCTTCATGAGCGACGCGCGAATGGCGAAGTCTTCATGCAGCAGCTTGCCATATTCGCCCTTGTTGGCGAACCAGCGAGAGTCCCACGTCCGGTTTACGCCAAGGCGAAGACCGATCGGATTAACCTTCTGTCCCATCGTTTTCTCCTCAGGCCTTCGCGGGGGCGGCTTCGACTTCGCGAACGACAATCGTCAGATTCGAGAAGGGCTTTTCCACGCGACCGGCGCGGCCACGCGCGCGGGCTTGAAAGCGCTTCATCACCAGCGCCTTGCCAACGAATGCTTCGGCGACGATGAGATCATCGACGTCGAGGCTGTGATTGTTTTCCGCGTTGGCGATGGCGCTCTCCAACGTCTTCTTGACGTCGAGGGCGATACGCTTGGACGAGAAGGTCAGGTCGGCCAGGGCGCGATCGACTTTCTTGCCGCGGATAAGCTGCGCGACAAGGTTCAGCTTCTGCGGGCTGACGCGGAATCATGCGGCAGACGGCCTTGGCCTCGTTATCCTTGAGCGCGCGGGGATTTTTTTCCTGCGACATGTCAGCCCCTCTTCGCCTTCTTGTCGGCCTGGTGGCCATGGAAGGTCCGCGTCGGCGAGAATTCGCCGAACTTGTGACCGATCATGTCCTCGGAGACCGTCACGGGCACATGCTTGTGGCCGTTGTAGACACCGAAGGTGAGGCCGACAAATTGCGGCAGGATGGTGGACCGGCGGCTCCAGGTCTTGATGACCTCGGAGCGCGTGGCGGCCCGCGCCGTTTCGGCTTTCTTGAGGAGGTAGCCGTCGACAAACGGTCCCTTCCAGATCGAGCGGGTCATCGGGATCAGCCCTTTTTCTTGGCTTTGTGACGCGAGGTCACAATGAACTTGGTGGTGGACTTGTTCGAGCGGGTCTTGGCGCCCTTGGTCGGCTTGCCCCAGGGGGTGACCGGATGGCGTCCGCCCGAAGTGCGGCCTTCGCCGCCGCCGTGCGGGTGATCGACCGGGTTCATGACGACGCCGCGATTGTGAGGCATGCGGCCCAGCCAACGCTGGCGGCCGGCCTTGCCGATCGTCGTGTTCATGTGATCCGGGTTCGACACCGCGCCGATCGTGCCATAGCACTGGCCATGGACCAGACGCTGCTCGCCCGAATTGAGGCGGACAATGACATAGCCCTGGTCACGGCCAACGATCTGGGCGTAGGAGCCGGCCGAGCGGGCGATCGCGCCGCCCTTGCCGATCTTCAGCTCGATGTTGTGCACGATGGTGCCCACCGGAATGGCGGCGAGAGGCATGGCGTTGCCAGGCTTCACGTCGACCTGCGGGCCGGCCACGACGCTGTCGCCGGCGCCGAGGCGCTGCGGAGCGATGATGTAGGCCTGCTCGCCATCCTCATACTGGATCAGCGCGATGAACGAGGTCCGGTTGGGATCGTATTCAATGCGCTCGACCTTGGCGACGCCTTCCTTGCGACGCTTGAAGTCGATGATGCGATAGGTCTGCTTGTGGCCGCCGCCGCGAAAACGCACGGTGATGCGGCCATTGTTGTTGCGTCCGCCGTGGGAGTGTTGCCCCTCGGTCAGTTTCTTCAGCGGCTTGCCCTTGTAGAGCTCGCTGCGGTCCACGATCACGAGCTGACGAAGGCTCGGCGTGATCGGCTTGAAAGTTTTAAGCGCCATCGGCCTATTTCCCTATCGCCTGCTCAAAGCCCGGTCGTGATGTCGATCTTCTGGCCATCGGCCAGAGTGACAACCGCGCTCTTGATGTCGGAACGCACACCGCGCATTCCCTTGAAGACTTTCTTCTTGCCCTTGCGGACCAGAGTGTTGACAGCCTCGACCTTCACGTCGAACAGGCGTTCGATCGCGGCTTTGATCTGGTGTTTGGTCGCGTCGATGCGGACCTTGAACACGAACTTGTTCTGCTCGGACGCGATCGTCGCCTTTTCGGTGATGACCGGGGCGACGATGACGTCGTAGTGGCGCGGATCCTGGCTCATTTGAAGCGCGCCTCCAGCGCATCGATGGCCGCCTTGGTCAGCACGAGCTTTTCACGGCGGAGAATGTCATAGACGTTGATGCCTTGAACCGGCAGCACGTCGATCTGCGGAATGTTGCGGGCGGCCAGGGCGAAATTCGCCTGAACCGTCGCGCCGTCGATGATCAGCGCGCTCTTGAGGCCGAGCTTGGCGAAATTCGCCTTGAGCGCGGCGGTCTTGGGGTCGGCGGCGTCGGCGGTTTCCCACACGATCAACCCGCCGTCCTTGACCTTGGCCGAAAGGGCGTGCTTCAGCGCCATGGCGCGAACTTTTTTCGGCAGGTCATGCGCATGCGAGCGCACCACCGGACCGAAGGCGCGTCCGCCGCCGCGGAACTGCGCCACGCGGGCCGAGCCGTGACGGGCCGAACCAGTGCCCTTCTGCTTGTACATCTTCTTGCCGGTGCGGGCGATGTCCGCGCGGTTCTTGACCGCGTGGGTGCCGGCGCGGCGCTTGGCGAGCTGATAGCGCACCATGCGATGAATGATGTCTTCACGCGGCTCCAGACCGAAAATCTCGTCGGAAAGGTCCACGGAGCCGAGGGCGGCGCCCTCGACGGAGGTGATGTCGATCTTCACGGCTCAGGCCTCCGGAGCTTGGGTTTCGGTGGCCGATTCGACCGGGGCCGATTTCAGCTGCGGGGGCGGCCTGCGAAGCCAGCCGGAACTTGCCCGGCTTGGGCGCGTCGGCCGGCAGGGCCTTCTTCACCGCGTCGCGGATGAAGATCCAGTTGCCGGCGTGACCGGGGACGGAGCCCTCGACCAGCACCAGGCCGCGCTCGACATCGGTCTGCACGACGCGCAGATTCTGCGTGGTCACGCGGTCCGTGCCCATGTGGCCGGCCATTTTCTTGTTCTTGAAGGTCTTGCCCGGGTCCTGACGGCCACCGGTCGAACCATGCGAACGATGCGACAGCGACACGCCGTGGGTGGCGCGCAAGCCGCCGAAGTTCCAGCGCTTCATCGGACCGGCGAAGCCCTTGCCCAGCGTCGTGCCGGTGACGTCGACGAACTGGCCGACGACGAAATGGTCGGCGGTGATCTCGGCGCCAATCGGCAGGAGATCGCTTTCCTCGACGCGGAATTCAGCGAGCTTGAGCTTGGGTTCGACCTGCGCGACGGCAAAGCGGCCGCGCTCGGCTTTCGAGACGTTCTTGACCTTCGCGCGGCCGATGCCGACCTGAACGGCGGTATAGCCGTTGGTCTCCATCGTGCGATGCGCGATGACCTGAACGCCATCGAGTTTCAATACCGTGACCGGCACATGTTCGCCGCTGTCCGTGAAGACGCGGGTCATGCCAACCTTCTGTGCGATGACGCCTGACCGCATGTTTCGTTTCCCTTAAGGCGCGTTCCCTGGACTTGGTCCAATCGGAAGAGGCGCCGCGAGACGTAATAAAAACGTCTCAGAATGAAGCTAGAACTTGTTGGTCTCCTGGGAGACGTTCTTATTCCAACCATTTGATTGGGCGAGGTCTTGTCCGGAAAGCGGCGGGCGCTTCCCGGGACCCTGCCTCAGAGCTTGATTTCGACGTCGACGCCAGCGGCAAGGTCGAGCTTCATCAAAGCATCGACGGTCTGCGGCGTGGGATCGACGATATCGAGAACCCGCTTGTGGGTGCGGATCTCGAACTGTTCGCGCGACTTCTTGTCCACGTGGGGCGAGCGGTTCACCGTGAACTTCTCGATCCGGGTCGGAAGCGGAATCGGACCACGAACCTGGGCGCCGGTGCGCTTGGCGGTGGAGACGATTTCCTTCGTCGAGGTGTCGAGAATCCGGTGATCGAACGCCTTGAGGCGGATGCGGATGTTTTGGCCGTTCATTTATGTCATCCTCTGGAGAACCGATGCGAAAGAATTTTCCGCATCGGCGCAACCCGCCTGATTATTCGATGATGGAAGCGACGACGCCCGCGCCGACGGTGCGGCCGCCTTCGCGGATGGCGAAGCGCAGCTTTTCTTCCATGGCGATCGGAACGATCAGCGCCACGTCCACCGTGATGTTGTCACCCGGCATCACCATTTCCGTGCCTTCCGGCAGCGTCACGATGCCCGTCACGTCGGTCGTGCGGAAATAGAACTGCGGGCGGTAGTTGGTGAAGAACGGGGTATGACGGCCGCCCTCTTCCTTGGTGAGGATGTAAGCCTCGGCCTTGAACTTGGTGTGCGGCTTGACCGAACCCGGCTTGGACAAGACCTGGCCGCGCTCGACGTCTTCACGCTTGGTGCCGCGCAGCAGCGCGCCGATGTTGTCGCCCGCCTGGCCCTGATCGAGCAGTTTTCTGAACATTTCAACGCCGGTCACCGTCGTCTTGATGGTCGGGCGCAGGCCCACCACTTCGACTTCTTCGCCGACCTTGACGATGCCGCGCTCGACGCGGCCGGTCACGACCGTGCCGCGGCCCGAGATCGAGAACACGTCTTCGACCGGCATCAGGAAGGGCAGATCGACCGGACGCTCCGGCTGCGGGATATAGTCGTCGACCGTCTTCATCAGCGCGATGATCGCGTCATGGCCGATCTTGGGATCGCCATTGTCCAGCGCGACCTTGGCCGAACCCATGGTGATCGGAATGTCGTCGCCGGGGAAATCGTATTTGCACAGAAGCTCGCGGACTTCCATCTCGACCAGTTCGAGCAGTTCCGGATCGTCGACGAGATCGACCTTGTTCAAGAACACCACCAGCGCCGGCACGCCGACCTGGCGGGCGAGCAGGATGTGCTCGCGGGTCTGCGGCATCGGGCCGTCGGCGGCCGAAACCACCAGGATCGCGCCGTCCATCTGCGCCGCGCCGGTGATCATGTTCTTCACATAATCGGCGTGGCCGGGGCAATCGACGTGCGCGTAATGGCGCTTGGCGGTCTCATATTCGACGTGCGCCGTCGAAATCGTGATGCCGCGCGCCTTTTCTTCCGGCGCCTTGTCGATCTGGTCGTAAGCGGTGAAGGTCGCCCCGCCCGTCTCGGCCAGGATCTTGGTGATCGCCGCCGTCAGCGACGTCTTGCCATGGTCAACGTGACCAATCGTGCCGATGTTGCAGTGCGGCTTGTTGCGCGAAAATTTTTCCTTGGCCATGGCCCGGACTCCTTAGCGATATTTCAGGGTCAGCAGATGTGTCAGGCGTATTTCGCCTGAACCTTTGCGGCCTCATTGGCCGGCACCTGCTCATAGTGATCGAATTGCATCGTGAAGTTGGCGCGGCCTTGCGAGAAGGAGCGCAACTGATTGACGTAGCCGAACATGTTGGCCAGCGGCACCATCGCATTGATGACAACCGCATTGCCGCGCATGTCCTGGCCCTGGATCTGGCCACGGCGCGAGTTCAGATCGCCGATGCAGCTGCCGGTATATTCTTCCGGCGTCACCACTTCGACTTTCATGATCGGCTCGAGCAGCACCGCTCCACCCTTCTGAAGGGCTTCACGGGTGGCGGCGCGCGAGGCGATTTCGAAGGCCAGAACCGAGGAGTCGACGTCGTGGAAGGCGCCGTCGGTCAGGGTGGCCTTCAGATCGACCACGGGGAAGCCGGCAAGAATGCCCGCGCCCATGACGCTCTGGATGCCCTTGTCGACGCCGGGAACGAATTCCTTGGGAACCGAACCGCCGACCACCTTGGATTCGAACAGATTGCCCGCGCCGATTTCATTCGGCTCGAAGGTGATTTTTACGCGTGCAAACTGGCCTGTGCCGCCGGTCTGCTTCTTGTGGGTATAGTCGATATCGACCTTCTTGGTCAGCTTCTCGCGGTAGGCCACCTGCGGCGCGCCGATGTTGGCGTCGACCTTGTAGGTGCGGCGAAGAATGTCGACCTTGATGTCGAGATGGAGTTCGCCCATGCCCTTGAGAATGGTCTGGCCGGATTCCTGGTCGGTCGACACGCGGAAGGACGGATCCTCGGCGGCCAGCTTGGCGAGGGCGATGCCCAGCTTTTCCTGGTCGGCCTTGGTCTTCGGCTCGATCGCGATCTCGATGACCGGATCGGGGAAGTCCATCTTTTCCAGGATGACAGGCTTCTGCATGTCGCAAAGCGTGTCGCCCGTGCGGGTTTCCTTGAGGCCGGCCAGCGCGACGATGTCGCCGGCATAGGCTTCCTTGATGTCTTCGCGGTTATTGGCGTGCATGAGCAACATGCGGCCAACGCGCTCTTTCTTGTCCTTGGTCGAATTCAGCACGGTCGTGCCGGATTCCACATGGCCGGAATAGACGCGGCAGAAGGTGATGGTGCCGACGAAGGGATCGTCCATGATCTTGAAGGCGAGCATGGAGAAGGGGTCGGTGTCGACCGGATTGCGGTCTTCTTCCTCGCCGGTGTCCATGTCGACGCCCTTGATCGCTTCACGATCGATCGGGCACGGCAGGTAATCGACAACCGCGTCGAGCAGGGGCTGCACGCCCTTGTTCTTGAAGGCGGAGCCACAGAACACCGGATGGAAGGTGATGTGACGCACGGCCTTGCGGATCAGGCGCTTCAGCGTCGCTTCATCCGGCTCGTTGCCGTCGAGATATTCCGCCATGACGTCGTCGTCGAGTTCGACGGCGGCTTCGATCATGAGGGTGCGATATTCCTTGGCCTGCTCGAGCAGTTCGGCCGGAATCTCTTCGTCGTGATATTTCGCGCCGAGACCTTCTTCTTCCCAGATGACCGCCTTCATGCGGACCAGGTCGATGATGCCCTTGAAGTTGTTTTCCGAGCCGATCGGCAACTGGATGCACACCGGACGGCCGCCGACGCGGGTCTTGATGTCGGAGACGCATTTGAAGAAGTCGGCGCCGATCTTGTCCATCTTGTTGACGAAGCAGATGCGCGGCACGGCGTATTTGTCGGCCTGACGCCAGACGGTTTCCGTCTGGGGCTCGACGCCCTGGTTGCCGTCGAGAACGCAAACCGCGCCGTCGAGCACGCGCAGCGAACGCTCGACTTCAATGGTGAAGTCGACGTGGCCGGGGGTGTCGATGATGTTCAGACGCTTGCCGTTCCAGAAAGTGGTCGTCGCGGCGGACGTAATCGTGATGCCGCGCTCCTGCTCCTGCTCCATCCAGTCCATCGTCGCGGCGCCTTCATGCACTTCGCCGATTTTATGGGACTTGCCGGAATAGTAGAGGATACGTTCGGTCGTGGTCGTCTTGCCCGCATCGATGTGGGCCATGATACCGAAGTTACGGTAGTCTTCGATCGGATGACTGCGCGGCATAGTCAATTTCCTTGGCTAACGCTCGAAAGCGAGCTTTTACCAGCGATAATGTGAGAAGGCGCGGTTGGCTTCCGCCATGCGGTGAGTGTCTTCGCGCTTCTTGACCGCGTTGCCACGATTGTTGGAGGCGTCCAGCAGTTCGGCCGAGAGACGGTCGATCATGGTCTTGTCGTTGCGGTCGCGGGCGGCGTTGATGATCCAGCGGATCGCCAGAGCCTGACGGCGCTCGGTGCGCACTTCGACCGGCACCTGATAGGTGGCGCCGCCGACGCGACGCGACCGAACCTCGATCGCCGGGGCGACATTCTCAAGCGCCTGCTTGAAAATGGCCAGCGGATCGGACTTGGCCTTGGCCTGCACGATGTCGAACGCGCCATAGACAATGGCTTCGGCAGCCGACTTCTTTCCGTCGTACATGATGGAGTTCATGAACTTGGTCAGAATGGTGTCGCCGAATTTGGCGTCCGGAATAACTTCGCGCTTTTCGGCGCTGTGACGACGCGACATGTTCGCTCCTCGAAAATCTGGTCTTACTTCGGACGCTTGGCGCCATACTTGGAACGGCGCTGCTTGCGGTCCTTGACGCCCTGCGTGTCGAGCACGCCGCGAAGGATGTGATAGCGCACGCCGGGCAAATCCTTGACGCGGCCGCCGCGGATCATCACCACGGAATGCTCTTGCAGGTTATGGCCTTCGCCCGGGATGTAACCGATGACCTCGAAGCCATTGGTCAAGCGAACCTTGGCGACCTTACGCAGAGCCGAGTTCGGCTTCTTCGGGGTCGTCGTGTAAACGCGGGTGCAAACGCCGCGCTTCTGCGGGGAGGCCTGCAGATGGCGGGCCTTTTCGCGGTAGGTTTTCGGCTGCCGCGGCTTGCGGATCAACTGGCTGATAGTCGGCATCTTCGCCCTTTCGAAGCGAACAGTGAACGATCGGACCCAGATCAGGGCGAAAAACGCCCCCTGCCCTGTCCAGCCATAAGGTCGTTAGCCTTATAGCGAAACGAACGAGCGCCTTCAGCCCTGAGGCTTCCGGCGCTTGCAAACAGAGGACCGACGCCAAGGCGCAGGTCATGTCGACGGTCAATTCCGGTGAGGGAATCGGATGACTTTTTAAGTCGCAAAGTTTGTCGACAGCGTTTAGACTGCTTGGGTTTCCGGCTTGGCGCCAGAAAACATGCCCGTCTACGGCCTGTCTTGAGTGGGCGGAACATAGAAGCGAATTCTTTTCCGTCAACTATTTTTTGACGTGAAAGGTTCTTAAAAAATCAGGTAAGCGTCATGATCGACTTGAGAAATTATCTAGTCGCTGCGACCGCCGGGACCACGACCTGAACAGAGTGACAAAACAGGCGGTTTTCCCTGCTTTTGCCTCGCAAAGACCTACACGAGCGCGTCTCGCTGGAGGTCGGACCAAACCGGCCACGCCAAAGCCGCCCTCGAACGCGAGCGCTGCGCAGAACCGCCATTTCCTTCATGGCGGCGACAGTTTGCCCGCATCAACTGGCAAAACCAATTCCCTGACCGATTGATTGTTTGACCGAATTCTCGAATCGAGTCGTGATGCCGCAAACAGGAGTTTCCATGAAATCGCATCGCAAGGAATTATGGTTCGAGACGCCGGGACGGCGGGCCTTTATCAACATCACGCCGCAGGTCGAGGCCGTCCTGAAGGAAAGCGGCGTGCGCGAAGGCCTTGTGCTGGTCAACGCCATGCACATCACCGCCTCCGTCTTCATCAACGACGACGAGAGCGGGCTTGCATCATGATTACGAGGTCTGGCTGGAAAAGCTGGCGCCGCATGAGCCGGTCGCGGGCTACCGCCACAACCGGACCGGCGAGGACAATGCCGACGCCCATATGAAGCGTCAGGTCATGGGCCGCGAGGTGGTGGTGGCGATCACCGCAGGGCAAGCTCGATTTCGGCCCTTGGGAGCAGATTTTCTATGGCGAATTCGATGGCGGGCGGCGGAAGCGCGTGCTGGTGAAGATCATCGGGGAATAAGACGCGACGATTGAATTGGACCATCGATTGGTCTAATATTTTTTCGATCCCTGTTGGAGCGATTTATGCGGATTTCCGTGACTGAAGCCAAAGGACAGCTCACCGAACTGGTGCGGCTTGCCGAGGCAGGCGACGAAGTGATCCTCACGCGGCACGGCCACGCCACGGTTCGGCTTGTGCCCGTCAATGAAAAAACGGACAGCAAATCTCGTCGCGCCTTGCTGGATGAATTGCGCGAAAGCGCCCGTTCCAAAGCGACACCGGGTCCGAATGCCGCCCGCAGCCAGGATTTCCTTTATAACGACCACGGTCTGCCCGAATGATCGCCGTAGATACTTCCGCGTTAATGGCGATTTTGCTCGGTGAGAAGGATGCGGATAGCTGTGTTGCCGTGCTGGAGTACTGAAACTTCCCTGTTGATTTCCGCCGGAACCGTCGCGGAGGCGCTTATCGTGGCCGCCCGCCGAAAAAATCGAGTGACGGATGGATCGGTTTCGAGACCGTCAGCGTGACGCCGGCTGCCGCCCAGCGAATAGCCCATGCCTACGCCAAATGGGGCAAAGGTGTTCATCCGGCCGCGCTCAATTTCGGCGATTGTTTCGCATATGAAGTCGCGAAAGATCGCGGTTGCCCGCTGCTCTATGTCGGCGACGATTTTGCCAAGACGGATATCAAGCGGCCCTTCTGAGCCTTGCGTCCCGCCCCCCAAAAAACTAAACCTCGCGACAGCCGAGGACATGATGACCGACTATCAGCCCAGATCCGAATTTTTGAAAACCCTGTTCGCCCGGGGGTTCGTCCACCAGTGCTCGGACCTCGAAGGCGTGGACCAGAAGGCGCTGTCCGGCGATCTGACCGCCTATATCGGCTTCGATTGCACCGCCGCCTCGCTGCATGTCGGCTCGCTGCTGCCGATCATGATGCTGCATTGGCTGCAAAAAACCGGCGGCAAGCCGATCACCCTGATGGGCGGCGGCACGACTCGCGTGGGCGATCCGTCCGGCAAGGACGAAAGCCGCAAGATGCTGACGGTCGAGCAGATCGAATCGAACAAGCGCTCGATCCAGAAGATTTTTGAGAAGTTCTTGACCTTCGGTCCGGACAAGACCGACGCGCTGATGAGCGACAATGAGGAATGGCTCTGCAAGCTCAATTACATCGATTTTCTGCGCGATGTCGGCAAGCATTTCTCCGTCAACCGCATGATGGCGATGGATTCGGTCAAGATGCGACTTGAGAGGGAGCATGAACTCTCCTTCATCGAATTTAACTACATGTGCCTGCAAGCCTATGATTTCGTGGAATTAAATCGCCGTCACGATTGCCTGTTGCAGATGGGCGGCTCGGACCAGTGGGGCAATATCGTCACCGGCCTCGACCTCGGCCGCCGCATGGGGACGCCGCAGCTTTACGCCCTCACCTCGCCGCTGCTGACCACGGCTTCCGGCGCCAAGATGGGCAAGACCGCCGCCGGCGCGGTCTGGCTCAACGCCGACATGCTGCCGGTCTATGATTACTGGCAATATTGGCGCAACGCCGAGGACGCCGACGTCGTGCGGTTCCTGAAACTCTTCACCACCCTGCCGCTGGACGAGATCGCAAAGCTCGCCGCGCTGCAAGGCTCGGAAATCAACGAGGCCAAAAAAATTCTCGCCAATGAGGCGACGGCTTTGCTGCATGGGCGCGCCGCCGCCGAACAGGCCGCCGACACCGCGCGGAAAACTTTTGAGGAAGGCGTTGTGGCCCAGAGCCTGCCGACCGTCACCGTCGCCTCAAGCGAGATCGCGGCGGGCCTGGGCGTATTGGCCGCCTTCGTAAAAGCCGGGCTGACGCCCTCGACGGGCGAGGCGCGACGCCAGATCAAGGGCGGCGGCCTAAAACTCAACGATGTGACGATCACCGACGAGCGTTACGTGCTGAGCGAGGCCGATTTCGTCAATGAAGGCGCGGCCAAACTCTCGGTGGGCAAGAAGAAACACGTCCTGCTCAAGCCGGAATAATTATCGCCCGGCAGCGGCCCAGACAACGATCTGCCGCGAGACCTGCCCAAAGGCCCGGTCGAGGGCCAGCGCGGGCTCGGCGCCGGCAATATCGGCGACGGGTTCGGAGGCGGAGAAGATTTTTGCCGCCACCGTCCGTCCGCTGCTCTCGGCGACCAGCCGCGCCGAAATCTCCACCCGCGCTTGGTGCGTCGGGGCGTCAATGTCGAAGCGCCGGATATCGAGCATCAGCCTGTTGTCGGCCGGGGCGCCGTCGGTGCGCACGCTGCCCGCCAGTCCGGCGTTCTCGAAGGACTGGATCATCCGGTTCTGCACCAGCCGGGTCAGGCGAGCGGCCCATTGGCCGCCGGGCAGGCTGGTCAGACGGTCGCCGCTTTCGCGCACCACGATAAGGTCGCTGTCGAGCGGCGGCGCGGCGTCAGGCTGCGGAATGGCCAGCGTCCCTCGCGCGTAAAGGGCGCGGCTGGTGGCCGGTTGCAGGCCATAGGCCTGCGGCGGGCTGGCGCAGCCGCCCAACGCCATCGTCACGACCCCCGCGGCCGCAAACCATAAAGCCGCCCCCAGCCGCATCTAATGGCCCTTGTATTCGGGCAAAGGCGCCGGATTGCCGAAAATGATGCTTTGCGGATTCTTCTCCAGCATCCGAACCGCGCGACCGACGTCCTCCAGGGTCCGCCGCCCATCGACCGCGAGCCCTTCATATTGCTTCAGGCCGGTATTGGTGAAGCGCGTCAGATTTTCGGCCAGCGTCTTGATCGAGCGCGCGGCGCCAGCGATGTCGGCCACCATGGTCTTGCCCTGGCTCCCGCCGAGCAAGGCGTTGACCTTGGCCATGGACTGATCGGCATTGTCGAGGATCGAACGCACCTTGGCCGGATCGATGCTGGCGACGGCCTTCTGCAAATCGGGGGAAACATCGGCCAGCGCCGTCGTGAAAGTCTGCATGCTGGCGGTCGAAGCCTTGATCGCCGGCGCGTTTTCCTCAAGCAGCTTGTTGGCGCGGTCGATGAACTCGTCCGCCTTGACGCTGAGCGCCGTCGCCTTCTTGATCAGGCCCTGCATGCCTGAAGGCGTGGCTTCGAGCACGCCGTTTTCAGGCAAGGCCGGCGCATTGACGCTGCCGCCTTCCAGCGCGACCCAGGCGACGCCGGTCAACCCGCCATATTCCAGCGAGACCCGGGTGTCGGTCTTCACTGGCGTGCGCGCGTCCACCGAGATGCGCGCATAGACGCTTGTTCGGGTCGTCGTGCATGAGGTTCAGTTCCGAGACTTCGCCGACTTTCAGGCCGTCGAACAGCACGGCGGCGCCGTTGGACAGGCCGGAGACCGAGCCTTCGAAATGAATGATATAGGTTTTCCGCGCGTTCTGGTGGCCGGCGCTGATGTAATAATAGGCGAAGCTGAAAGCGCCGAAAATCACGGCGAGCGTGAACAGGCCGATCAACGCAAAATTGGCGCGTGTCTCCATGCCTTGGCTCTTTCCTCTTTCTTCCTTGCCGCCGCGGCAAAGCGGCCGACCCGTGCTAGAGCGTTTTCAAGCGAAGTGGAACCCGGTTCGCGTGAAGAAAACGCGACCAAACAAAAATTCAGAGCCCCAATCCGATTCCATCGGATTGGAAAAGGCTCTGGCCTGCGTTTCAATACAGGAACTACGCCATTTTTCCGAATGAAGGATTTATTGCGGCATCATCCGGCATCCTTTTTATCGACTTTTGGCCCGACGATGGACCGCGCGCGCCTGCCGTGAAAATAGGAGCGCAGCCAGGGATGATTGGAGGCCAGCATGGTCGAAAGCGGGCCTTCGGCGATCACCTTGCCGTCCGCCAGCGCCGCGATGGTGTCGCATATCGAATACAGAGAGTTGAGATCATGGGTGACCATGAACACGGTCAGGCCGAGCGTTTTCCGCAAGGTGGCGATCAATTCGTCGAAATCCGCCGCGCCGATCGGATCGAGGCCGGAGGTCGGTTCGTCGAGAAACAACAATTCGGGATCGAGCGCCAGCGCGCGGGCCAGCGCCGCCCGCTTGACCATGCCGCCCGACAGTTCCGACGGAAATTTGTCGCCCGCATCGGGCGCAAGGCCGACCAGCTTGATCTTGAGCATGGCCAATTCGTCCATCACGCCTCTGTGACAGCGACAGATATTCGCGCATCGGCGCCTGGATGTTCTGCTTGACCGTCAGGCTGGAAAACAGCGCGCCGCCCTGGAACATGACGCCCCAGCGCCGCTCGATGGCGCGGTGGTCCTCGGGCGTAAGCGTGTCGAGATCCTCGCCGAACACTTCGATGGTGCCCGCCTGCTTGGGCGTCAGGCCGAGAATGGCGCGCGTCAGAACCGATTTGCCCTGCCCCGAACCGCCGACAAAGCCGGTGACCTCGCCCGGATAGACATCGAGATCGAGCCCATCGAGCACGATTTTCGACCCGAAGCCGACATGGAGGCCGCGCACCCGCACAATCGGCTCGCCCGGCGCCGCTGGGGTTCCGGCGCCTCTTCTTCGCCAACCGCTGTTTCGCTATGCATCATCGCCCTCAATAATGGATGCCAGCGAAAAACACGGCGAAAAGACCGTCGACGAAGATCACCATGAAAATGCCGTTGACCACCGAATTGGTCACCCGCCGGCCCAGCGATTCGGCCGAGCCCTCGACGCGAAAGCCCTCGATACAGGCGATCATGCCGATCACCAGCGCCATGAAGGGCGATTTGATCAGGCCCACCATAAAAGTGTTCAGGCCGATCGCGTCCTGCAATTGCTCGACAAAGGATTGCGGGCTGATGCCCTCATAAATCCAGGCGGTGACCAGACCGCCGGCCAGCGCCGCCATGTCGGCGATGAAGGTCATCAGCGGCAAGGCCACGATCAGCGCCAGCATGCGGGGCAGCACCAGCACTTCCGTCGGCGACATGCCCATCACGCGCAGGGCGTCGATCTCCTCGCGCATTTTCATCGAGCCGATCTCGGCGGTGATGGCCGAGCCGGTGCGGCCGGCGATCATGATCGAGGTCAGCAGCACGCCGAGTTCGCGCAGCACCAGCACGCCAATCAAATCAATGGCGTAGGTCGGCGCGCCGAAGCGCCGCAACTGGAAGATGCCCTGCTGCTCGACGATGCAGCCGACCAGAAAATTGATCGTCACGATGATCGGAATGGCGCGCAAGGCGAAGGAGTTCAGATGGTAGACCATCGAGGTCGGGCGCATCAGCGAGGGATTGAACGTCACCCGCAGGATGGAGACCGCCAATTCGCCGAGAAAAGCCACCACGGCGAGGATATTGCCGCCGACCGTGACGCTCCAATGGCCCAGATTGACCAGCATTTGCATGAGCGCGCCGGGCTTGGGCGTCTCGTCCTGGTAGGGCGGGAAAAACGCCGCCTCGTTCATCAAAATCTGCTGGTCGGAGGTCAGCGCCGCATATTGGGCGTTGGCGCCCGCCGCCGCCATTTCGGCCCGCGCCTTGTCGATCAGCCAGGCGCCCGCCGTGTCGAGCCGGACGACGCCGGCGAAATCGATCGCCACGTTACGGGCGCCCTGCGCCGCCCGCGGCCAGCGCCTTGGCGGCCGACTCCAGCGCGGCCGACGCCTTGATCGTCCACGCGCCACTCAGGGCGATGCGAAGGGTTTCCCCTTCCCTCTCGACCGAAAAACCGGGTTCGGCAACGGCGGGCTTGGACATTGCGCGTGATTCTGCTTTGTTGAGCGACAGGACTTAATAGCCTTGCCGTGCCGCCAAGGCAAAAGCCAATTCGCCCGCCCAAATTGCCGGAGCCCCATGACCCAGCCTTACGTCCGCCTTCTGGAAATCGACGTCGAGCAATTTCCGCTGAAAAACCCCTTTGTTATCGCGCGCGGCGTCAAGACCGAGGCGGTGGTGGTGGTCGCGACCCTGCGTCAGGGTTTTTATACCGGGCGCGGCGAATGCACGCCCTATGCGCGCTATGGCGAGAGCGTCGAGAATGTCATCGGCGCCCTCAAATCGGCGCGCGGGGCGATTGAGGCGGGGGCCGACCGCGCCGCCCTGCAATATCTTCTGCCGGCCGGCGCGGCGCGCAATGCGCTGGATTGCGCCTTGTGGGACCTCGACGCGAAAATCGCCGGCGTTCCGGCCTATCAACTCGCCGGCCTGCATCGCGTCTCGCCCTGCGTCACCGCCTTCACGCTTTCGGTCGGCAGCCCTAGGTCGATGGCCGAGGCCGCCGCACAGGCCGCCGACCGGCCTTTGCTGAAGATAAAACTGGCCGGCGAAGGCGACGCGGCGCGACTCAAGGCGGTGCGCGAGGCGGCGCCCGAAGCGGAATTGATCGTGGACGCCAACGAGGCGTGGCGGCCCGAAAACCTCGACGCGAATTTCGCCGCCTGCGCCGAGGCCGGGGTCGCCCTGGTCGAACAACCCTTGCCCGCGGACAACGATTCGGCTTTGGCCGGCCGAAGCTGGCCGATCCCGGTCTGCGCCGACGAAAGCGTGCACGCCCGCCACGGCCTCGCCGCCTTGCGCGAACGCTACGACCTCATCAACATCAAGCTCGACAAGACCGGCGGCCTGACGGAAGCGCTGGCGCTGGCCGACGAGGCGGAAAAATTGGGGTTCGGGCTGTTCATCGGCTGCATGGTGGCCTCGTCGCTGGCGATGGCCCCGGCCCTGCTGCTGGCCAGCCGCGCACGATTTGTCGATCTCGACGGCCCCCTGCTGCTGGCGAAAGACCGCCCCGAAGGCCTGCGCTACGACGGCTCGACGGTCTATCCGCCGGAACGCGCGCTTTGGGGGTGACGCCAATCTGGGAATTTTCGCATTGACGGCAGGAAACGGCGGCGGGATGACGATTTTCGCCCCGCTCACGGCGATCCTGTCGCATAGATGATCAGCGTCGTAACCCTTGTCCCGCGCCAGCGCCCACCCGACCGCGCCGTCCACAATAGAGCGTCCAAAAACCTTCGGTCGTCAGCGCGAGGCCCGCGCTTCCCTTGGCCACCCGGGCGCTGAGGGAATTTTTTTCCGCGCACAAGCCTCTGGCGCCGCTTCTGTGGCGCCTAAGCCACAGCCTGAAGCCGTCATGCGCGTGATACCTCAACGTCACGGAAAGTGAATATTCGGCCTCTAGAGCCTTAAACATTGCTTAAGGTTTGGAGTTTCCCGATGCGACCAACTACGCAGATTTCGTTTCTCGCCCTGATCGTGGGAGCCGGCCTGACGGCGGCGCCCGCAGCGGCGCAGACCGCCCTGAATTTGAACGCCCTGCAGGGGCTCGTCCCTTTCAGCACCCTGCTGAACACGGCTGCGGGCCAGTCGGCGCTGACCGCCAATTACAATGTCACCGGCGCGATCCAGAACGGGACCGACAATCAGCCGGGACTAATGCCCTTCGCCCTGCAGCAACAGCAGGCGCTCAAGGACGCGACCCTGACCACGTCGAACGCCTATCAGCTCGCCGACGGCCTCGGCTCGAAGCCTCGGCGGCGCCTATCAGGCCAGGACCAGCTACACCTTGACCCCGACGAGCGCCAACCTGTTCAACCAGGGCGTCACGAACTCGATCTGGACCGGCATTTCGACCAACGTCAATAACCTGATCAATTACACCTACAACATTACCGGCTCGGATTCGAATTCGGGCAAATATTTCTTCTCCAACCTGACGACCAACGGAACGGCGCCGGTCAGCGCCGCCGCCAAGGCGATCATGACCGGCGCCGGCGGAACCACCGACGTGTTCGGCAAGGCCTATGGCCTGCCCGGGGGCAGCGCGGGCGCCGACGCCTTTGGCAATTCGCGGCCCTTCCAGACGTTGAAAAAAGTCACGCTGTTCAACGGGACCGATTTTCTCGGGCAGGCGTCGAACAACAGCAATTATCTCTATGGCGGGACCAACCCTGCCGTCTACGGGCAAAACCTGACCAACAGCCCGGCCTGGCCGTCCGGCCACACCACTTATGGCTATACGGAGTCCCTGCTGCTCGCCGTTCTCGTGCCGCAGCGCTATCAGCAGATGATCACGCGCGGCGCCGAATACGGCAATTCCCGCATCGTGATCGGCGCCCATTACGCGATGGACGTCATCGCCGGCCGCACTCTGGCCCTCTACGACATCGCCCAGATGATGTCGAACAACCCGGCCTATCTGACGTCGCAGACCTACGCCAACAGCAACGGCGCGGGAACCACCACGGTCACGCTCTCGGCCAGCAATAATTATACGAGCCTTCTCAGCGCGGCCCAGTCCGATCTGACCAGCGCCCTGCAAGCGGGTTGCGGCAATAGCGTGACGGTTTGCGCGAAGCAGGATACCGGCGTCTTCTCCAACGCCGCGACCAACAAGGCCTTTTACGAATCGACCCAGACCTACGGCCTCGGCGTCGTCTATCAGGCCACCGCCAACAAGATCGAAGACGTCAACACCATCGCGCCGGAAGCCGGCGTTCTTCTCTCGACGCGCTTCCCCTACCTGACACAGCAGCAGCGCAACGACATCCTGACCTCGACGGAAGGCCCCGGCGGCGGCTTCCTCGACAACGGCTCGGCCTTCGGCCTTTATTCGCGCCTCGATCTCTATCAGGCGGGCGGCGGCTATGGCTCCTTCGCCAACAATGTCGTCGTCAACATGAACGCCTCGCTCGGCGGCTTCAACGCGGCGGATGCGTGGAGCAACAATATTTCGGGCCAGGGCGGCCTGACGCTCGGCGGCACGGGCCTGCTCACGCTGTCCGGCGCCGATACCTATGCCGGCGCGACGGTCGTCAATGGCGGCGTGCTGGAAGTGTCCGGCTCGATCGTCTCGCCCACGACGGTCAATGCGGGCGGCGCGCTGGCGGGCGCGGGCGCGGTCGGCGCGGTCAATGTCAATTCCGGCGGCGTTCTGGCCCCCGGCGGGATCACCACCAGCGGCAACACGCTGGCCGTCAACGGAAACTTGACCTTCGCTTCGGGATCGACCCTCGCCATCGCCGCGTCACCCACCGCCTCGACCAATGTCGCGGTCAAGGGACAGACGCAAATCAACGGCGGTTCGGTGGCGGTCACCGCCGGCGCCGGAACCTACGCGCCGTCGACCACCTATACGCTGATCAACGCCACCGGCGGCGTCTCCGGCGCCTTCGTCGGCGTGAGCAGCAACCTCGCCTTCCTGACGCCTTATGTCAGCTATGACGCCAATGACGTCTACCTGAGCCTCGCCCGCAATAATGTGAGCTTCGCCTCCGTCGCCGCGACGCCGAACCAGTTCGCTGTCGGCAGTGCGCTGGACGGAGTCAACTGGAACGCCGCTTCGCCAAAGGGCGCCTCCATCCTCAACGCCCTCGACCAATTGAGCGCGCCACAGGCTCAGGCGGCGCTCGACAACTTGGGCGGCGCAGGGCTGGCGCAAGCCAATGGCGTGGCCTTGCAGACCGGCGGCGCCGTCGCCAACGCGATCTCCGATCAGGCTTTCTTCGGCCTTTACGGAACCGGCCCCGACGTGAGCGGCGTGACGCATTACTTGCCACGCCCCGCCCTGTCCTACACCGCCGACGCCTCGCTCAAGAGCCCGATCGTGGTCAAGGGACCGCTGCCTTCGCCTGAGCGCGACTGGCGCATGTGGGGCGTCTTGCTCGGCGGCGGCGCCAATATTTCCTCCAATCCAGCCAGGGAGCTCCCGGCGCCTCCAGCTCCAGCTTCGGCGGCCTCGCCGGTCTCGATTACCGTCTCCAGCCGAACTGGCTGATCGGCGCGGCGGTCGGCGGAACGACGTCGCACTTCACCGTCAACTCGCTGGCGACCTCGGGCGACGTTTCCGGCTTCAACGCCGGCGTCTACACGATCTACGGCCTGCAGCAGGGTTTTTACGCCGAACTGATGGAGAGTTTCGGCGTCTATGACAACAAATCCTCGCGCTACGCCGGTTTCGCCAGCCTGGCCACGGAAAACCTGTCCGGCTCCTTCTCTTCCTTCGAGGCGCGCACCCGCCTCGAATTCGGACGCAACGTGGACTTCTACGGATATCACGTGACGCCGTTCATCGCGGGCGAATTCGCCAGCCTGCAAAGTAACGGCTTCACCGAAACCGGGGCCGGCGGCGTCAACACACTGGCGCTGGTCTCCAACTCGCAAACCACCATCTCGGCGCCGATCTTTGTCGGCTTCAAATGGGCTGGAACGTCGTCGCTGCTGCCGGGCCTCAACGCCACGCCGTATCTGACGCTGGCCTGGGTGCATGAGTTCTCGCCCGACCGCAAGGAAGCGGCGTCGCTCGCGTCGCTGCCGGGAACGGAATTCACCACCTACGGACCGCGCGCCGCGTCCGATCTCGCTCAGGTCAAGGCCGGCCTGCAGGCCGCCGTCGGACCCGGCCTCACGGCCTTCGCCGATTTTGACGGCGAATTCTCACCCTCGGCCAATTATTATGGCGGCAAGGGCGGCCTGCGCTACTCTTGGTAAGTTGGAGGCTCCAAACGAAACCGCCGGCGCAAAATGCCGGCGGTTTTTCTTTTAGATCAACCACACAGTCAGGCTCTTGGCCCGCGCTTTTCCAGAGCGCGATTGCCCAACATCACGTCGACTAAACAACGTGAGTTATTCCTTTAATTCTACCAGCCATCTGCTGCATGATATAAAATGGAAAATTCGGCAATTGATGGACCATAAATTCGAATTTCTTGTGATCGATCACCGAAAGCTCGGCGTCTTCCTTCACGCGGGCCGTTAGAGCCCGCGGCTCATCGTCAATGACTGACATGAAGCCGAACGTATCATTGGACCCGCAAACATCGACGACTTTGCCGGCGCAAATCATCTCAACGCTGCCCGAATGGATCAGATAGACGCAATCCGATGGGTCGCCTTCCCGAAACAATACGGTTCCCTGGCGCAGCGTAATTGTCGGGCAGGCGCCTTTTGCGAAAACACGCATATCGAACTGGTCCATTGAGTCTTCCTCCGACAGCAATCAAGTAACTGAGTTTCCTTTATATTTTTATTTTTCTTTAGAATTGGTCAAAGTATAAATGACTTTTTGATGACAATCAAATTACAAAGTTTTGTTTTTTGACGCTTTCCGGCCGGAATTGAAGGCGCGCGCCGCGAATGGTCGCTGGCCGCGAGGACGGTTGCCCATCGTTTGCGAACCCCAGCCGCCAGATGCGACATAAATTGTTCCTGAAAGTCGGCTTAGGTTCAAGTTTGAGTCGAATTCACCATGCCTGTGCTGCATTGTCTCCTTGCGCGCCGTGCCGATCGCCTGAATCCCTTCGGCATCGGCAAAAATGAGGTTTTTAAATGCGTCGTCACCGCCGAGCCAAAATTGTCGCCACAGTCGGACCGGCGAGTTCATCGCCCGACATGTTGAAGAAGTTGTTTCTTGCCGGAGTCGACACGTTCCGGCTCAACTTCAGTCATGGGTCACATGAGGACCACGCGAAGGTTCATGCGGCGATCCGCGCTCTTGAAACCGAACTGGGGAGCCCGATTGGCATTCTCCAGGATCTGCAAGGCCCGAAGATCCGGGTCGGCACGATCAAGGATGGCAAGATCACCGTCGCCGCCGGCGATAAAATCTGTTTCGTTCTTGACGGGAAGGACGGCGAGGCCATGTCGATCCCGCTTCACCATCCCGAGATATTCGCGGCCGTGATGCCCGGACATGACCTGCTGATCGACGATGGCCGTGTGCGCGTCCGCGTCACCGGCATCGGCAAAGAGGCCATCGACGCCGACGTGATCTACGGCGGGGTCATTTCCAATCGAAAGGGCGTCAATCTCCCCGAGACCGTCCTCAACCTGTCGCCATTGACGCCGAAGGATCGCGCCGACCTTGCCTTCGGTCTCGAACTCGGGATGGACTGGGTCGCGCTCTCCTTCGTGCAAAAACCTTCCGACGTGATCGAGGCCAAGGCGCTGATCGGCGACAAAGCTGGCCTGGTGGCCAAGATCGAAAAGCCATCGGCGATCGATCATATCGAGGATATTCTCCGCATCTCCGACGCGATCATGGTGGCGCGCGGCGATCTGGGCGTTGAAATCCCTCACCAGGATGTGCCGGGTCGTCAGAAAGAGTTGGTGCGCGCCGCGCGTCTGGCGGTAAAGCCGGTGATCGTCGCCACCCAGATGCTCGACTCGATGGTCGCGTCGCCCGCGCCAACGCGCGCGGAAGCCTCGGATGTCGCCACGGCGATCTACGATGGCGCCGACGCGGTGATGTTGTCGGCGGAATCGGCGACGGGCGCATACCCGGTCGAGACGGTGCAGATGATGGACAGCATCATCCGCGCAACGGAGGGCCACAAGCTCTACCACTCGATCATGCATGCGACGCAGCCCGCCGTGGAACAGACGCCGCCTCATGCGGTCGCCGCCGCCGCCGCCGATCTGGCCGAAGCCATCGAAGCTCCCGTGATTGTTGCCTTTACAGCGTCCGGAACGACGGCTGCGCGCATCGCCCGCAAACGGCCGATCCTGCCGATCCTGGCGATCACGCCGAACATCGCGATTTCCCGGCGCCTGCGGCTCCTGTGGGGCGTGCATGGTTTTCATTCCGAAGCGGTGCAAGGCTACGATGAAATGATCGCTCATGCCGCCGACACGGCGCGCGACGAAAACTTCGCGGAGCCGGGAAACTCGATTGTCGTCGTCTTCGGCATTCCCTTCGGGAAGAGCCGGAACGACCAATAATTTGCGTGTCGTCCAAGTTGGCGGCGCCTGACAACTCGAATGTCAAATTCCAGGTCTTGCTGCAAACTTACCAGCTTTCTCGCCTGTTGACCTGGCCCCGTCATTGCGAGCGAAGCGAAGCAATCCATGGCTTGCGGTTGTGGCCAGGGTGGATTGCTTCGCTTCGCTCGCAATGACGACCCTGGTTCAGGTCAGGCGAAGAAGGTTCTAACGCAGCGAATTTTATTGGTCCGGATCGCCACTTCCGCCGGATCCTTCGAATTCGAGATGCGAGGAAATCAACAATTTTCGCAACTCGCGCGCGAGGCGCAACCCTTGCTGCTGGTAGAGCGGCGTCTCCAATCGGGCTGGAAGGCGCTGCATGGCGGAACGCGCCTCGGCCAGCGCGCATCCCGAGATCCTGGCGATGGCGTTGGCGCCTTCGAAGGAGGAGGCGCTGGATGGCGAGGAGTTCAATCCAAAGGCGCCATTCCCCAATCGCGCGCTCACCGACCTCGATGCGGCGAAGCCCTTCGACGGTGGCAAGGACAATGACCACGTCACCGCCTTCGAGCACGATGTCGTCCGACGGATTGAAACGCTTTTCCGCGCCTCGCTTGTGAATGATCGGCGCCACCTCGTAGCCAAAAGCGATTTCGGACAGATTTCGGCCGATCAGAGTGTCGCCGGGGCAGACGCTATATTCGGTGACAAGCGCCGAACGATGGTCGAGGTGAAACGCGCTGATGATATTTTCGCCGAAGGCGGCGCCAGCGATCGCTTCCGCTGCAATGACGTAATCGCTGAGTCCCGTCGAGCGAGCAATGAGCGATGCGACATTTTGCGCAAGTTCCTGATCGGCGGTGCGGAAAACAATGGCGCAGGCCGGGTTCAGCGATCGCGCCAGCAGGCTGACTTCCAGATTGGCGACCTGATCATCCATCACGGCGATGACACTCTTGGCCGCGCCGACGTTTGCCCGCATCAAAGCCTCGCGCAGAGGGCCGGTCTGCATCGGCATATCCGGCAGAATATCCTCTGCGACCGGTTTTTCAGAGACCCCGACGGTCGCTTGCCGCCATTCCCGCAATATTTCCGCGATCCTCTGCCCGATCGCGCCCATGCCGATGACAATCACATGACCGCCGGATGGGGCCGGCGGCCTACGCCGGGCAATCTGAAGCCGGGCGCTCAGCAGCCTTTCGGTCAGGGTGGCGAAGACGACGCCGAGAAAGACCGCGCTGCAAATGGTCATGAGGACCGAAAAGGCATAGAGGCCGCCGGATATCGGAAATGGCAGCTTCAGGGCGCCAAAGACATTGTCGAAGCCGCCAACGGCCAGAACAATCGAAACATTGAGGGCGTCCCGCCAGCCGATGTCCGGATTTTCCAGACCGTAAAAGACAAATCCCGCGAGAAGCAGGACGAGCATGATCGCGAAAGAGGCGAGGGCTACGCGCGGAACCTCGACGCTGTGGGGCAGACGCTTCAGCCACGACTTGACAGCGACGGCATGCATGGCCAGCGTCCGGCGCTCCCGCCCCCCGGGATATGCGCGGAGCGCGCCTTCGCTCGGAACGAGGTCACCGCTCTCGAAATAGGTGAGCACATCGCCCGCGCCGATGGGTTTGTCGTGGTTTCCCGCAAAGAAAACACTCCGGACGGGCTCGCTTTGCGTCGTTACGCTGAGAATGCGCCGCCGCGCATTATTCAACTCGAAAACACGCTGTCCCAGAAGTTGCGCGTTTTCGGGGTCGACGATTTCCCGCCCGACGCGCACCTTGACTCCATCGACCTCGAATAGCGCTTGCGTGCGATCGCCCAGCGAGGCCAGAGCAAAGGCGCTGGCGGAAAATTGTGACGGCTCGAAGGCCACCAGATTACCCAGTTGCTGACGCAGCAAGCTATTCAGATTTTCCTGCGCCGAGCGAATAATGAGCCGGACCTGAGGGTTGAGTGAACGGGCCATGAAGGCGCCTGCGATATTGTTTCGCTCGTCGCCAGTGACCAGAAGCGCCGCGCGGCAACGTCCGATGTCCGCCTTCTTCAAAATCTCCGACTGGCTGCAATCGCCCGCGTAAAATGCGTCGAGCAAATTCGCTACGGCGGGCGATTGCCCTGCTGCAGCTGAAATATCGACGCCGATGACGCGGACGCCGAACTCCTTCAGAAGCGTGGCGCATTGCTGGCCCAAACGACCGAGACCACAGACGAGAAAAACATCTGCGTGATCCTCTGGGCTCTTGTCTGGCGCAAACGGCATCGACGAAACTCTATTGAAATAACATTGAAAATTACGGCTGGTCGATGAAACTCACGTGACAGCGGGAGCGGTTGCGGTCAAGGACGGCGGATTGACCATCGCTGACTGGACACTCTGCTGGGCTCGCCATCAGCGGAACCGTAGTCGCTCACGCACAGAATTCCAGCGGGATTTCGATCTTGTATGGGATTGCAGTTGCATTCGGAGCGGCGCTGAGCAAAGATGCGCAGGAAACGAAAGCACGAAAGCACGAAAGCACGAAAAGGTATGATCATGAAAAGTGAAAAACACGGGAAAAAAATACCCCGCGCCGGGATCGTGTCGGTGAAGGGAGTTGCTGTGCCTGCCCGTGATCAGACGACGCAAGATCTGAAGCCCGACGCCGCGCCCTCGGTCGACGCGCCAGCGGCTGTTGCTGTCTCGGAGCCTGCCGCGCCCACCAAACCCGTGGCGCCAAAGAAGTCGTCCGCGCCTCCCAAACTCGCCAAACCCGCTAAAACTATCAAGAGTGTCGAGCCCGTCAAGGCGACCAAGCCCGCGAAGATTGAAAAGAAACCGCTCAATTTCAAAGTGGCTGGGGATTTTCGGCGCGAGTTCAAAACCTATGCGTCGACGCATGATTTGAAATTAAACCGGCTGCTCGAACTCGCGTTCGAAAGCTATCGGAAGCAGCACGGCGACTGACGCGGCGGCGGTTGCGACCGCCCAACTTTGTGATGACGACGGCCCCTTCATCGAATCAAGGGACCGTCAACCCATCGCATTCAAGCTTTGCCCATTGTCTTTGAGGAGTGCTTCAGCGATGTCGCCGACCTTGAGCCAGACCTGATATCCTTCATGGTCCCCGGCCTGGGCGAGTTCTTGCGCTATTTTGCGCGCTTTAAGTGGAGCGTCGCGACCAGATCGCCACTTCAGCGCCTTCGCGTGAATTTCGATGGCCTGCTCTAGAGTTACTTCCATGGCGCGCTTCTTGTCACTTGTCATGCAATCTCCGCCAAACGCCCCACCTCGGCGGTCGTGGCGCTGAGGACCAAGGAGTTGGGGCGAGAGCGGAAATATCTTGTTAGACTAATGGACAGCGCCCCAGCCTGTCAAACGCAGTTTCACCGTCAATATCTCTAGGAGGCGTATTCACATGACCCTTGCATTGCGCAGTATATTCCGAGCACTGTTTGTGGACGACGCGACGCCCAGTATCTTCGCAGTGCTGATCCCCTCTCGAAGCGAAAAAAACCATTCGATCAGAACCATGCAGCCAAGCGCCGCCAGTTTGGCCGATGCAGGGGGGCCGGCCGCGAAAGCCAATGCTCGCGTCTCGTAAAAAGGCGAATAACACTGGGGCGCGCCCACTCATCCCCAGAACTGCTTGGCTTGTTTGAAGGCTTTCCAGGCGTGATTCAACCCCGCATCGGCGAAGGTGGCGGCGCGTCCGTACCAGCCGGTGACGATTTCGGCCGCCCGCGCCGCGTCCACATCCTCTGAGGCGTTGGGAAAGTTTTGCGCGCTCGCAGCGTCGTTGTGGGCGCCAAGCAGATCCTGCAATCGCGCTGTCGAGCGGACATAGGTATGGACTGCTTTGCTATTGACGAAAAACCCGCCGAAGAATTCCGCCGCATAGCGAAGGTTCTTCAGCACGATGCGCACCTCGTGACGCTCCTCGTCGGGCAAACTCGCCAGCTTTCTGCCCCGCTTCGCCGCGCGGGCGTGCAGGCGGTCGAGTGCGTTGGCGGCGAAGACCTCGGCTGGCTCGGTCAGTTGCGCCAGTTCCGCTCCTGACAAGCTGTTGCGCCAGCCGCGGCGCGCCAAAAAAGCGTGCATCCCGATGACAAAAACCATGGTTTCCGGCGCATCGATCAACCTGCGCGCTTCGCCGTAAACGGCGTCGCGTCTTTCGTCGAGAGCCCGCAGCAGTGGCCCAAAATCCACCTTGGCGCCGAAATGCGCCATCGGCCCGTCCTGGATCAGACTGTGGAAAGCATCGCATTCCCGCGCAGGGCCCAGAGCCGTGGCGATGCGTTTTGCTTCAGCGCGGAAAACATCAAATTCGGCGCAAGGCAGGGCGCGTTTGAACATGGCCAGCGCCGCGCGCAGCCGACGCAGCGCGACGCGCATCTGATGAATTGATTCAGGATGGTCGCCCTCGCGCAACGCGGCCCAGTTGAGGACAAAATGGTTGAGCGTGCTGGCCAGGACCACAGCCACGGCGTCATCGAGCATGGCGTTGGGCGGGAAACGCAGCGGGCTGGTCTTGACCGAAGCCGGAGTTTCGTTTGAGGCCAGCGCGAAGGCCCGATCCGACTTGCTGATCACGTCGAGCTTCACTGGCAAAGCTTCGGCCAGCCGACCGCCCAGTTCGTAGAGATCGCGAGCCTCACCTGACTTCAGTTCAAGCTCGATCTCGGTCACCGGCCAGCTCCGTTCGCCGGCGACGATGACTCCGTCGTCGAATGCGACCTCAATCTGCGAAGCGCCGACGTGCAAGAGCCGTGTACGGCGCTTGATCCGTGTTTCGAATTGCGCCGTGAGCGGCCGATCCTCGATCAGACCCCTCAAATTTTCAGCGATCGTATCGTCGAACAGACTGAGGTTCGGCTCCAAACCGCGGGTCCGGATTTCGATCTCGCCGCGAGCGAATGGTCCCTCCGTCTCGGCGAGCTTCCATTTCAGCGTCATGACCGGCGCGCATCTGCCGGCGCGCCGGACCGCGCAAGACCATGCCGTTTCTTTTCAAATCGCCGGCCACAGTATCGAAATAGACTGAAGTCAGGGCTCGGCTTCGAGCGTCTGAATCAGACGGCTTTAGCAGCGGCGAGGCCATGGCCATCGCGAAGCCTGACGCATCCGTCGTGAACTTGAGTTCCACCTCGCGCGAATCCGCATCGATTTTGGGTTCCACGGCTGGCGCAGGGGCGGAGGGGATGGGATCGACCGGCATGCTCATGTCAATATCTTCGGCCAAAACGCAGGCCACATTACCGTCTTGCACGCGATGGCTCCATGATAGATTTGAGAAAGCGAGGTGTGTCGCCGTTGCGCAGCGCGACGGCGGTGAGCACCCCGGTCGCATAAGCGCCCGTGTCTACGCCGATCCGCTGCGGCGCGACGACAGGACCGTTCGCCGATGGCACGTGTCCATGCACGACGGTAAAGGGCAAAAGGTAGGACTTGCGGAGGAAAGGCTCCCGGATCGTCATCATCACGGCCTCTTTTTGCCGATCAAGCGGAACCTGCGGGTCAATCCCCGCATGGACAAAAACATGGTCTCCGGCGTGAAAATAATACGGCAGAGCATCCAGGAATTTCAGGTGTTCGGACGGTATCGCACGCCGGGCGCGGGACAGACTGGCTTCCCTTCGGCCCACGCCGTAGGAGGCCAAAGTCTCGGCTCCGCCCTTTTGCATCAGTTGGCGGAAGGAGGCCTCGCTCTTGCCGGCCACCGCGTCGAGCAACAACTGATCGTGGTTGCCCCGCAGTGTAATCCAGCGATCGCCGCGCCGCTGCGGCCCTGCGATCAGGCGTTCAAGAACCTGCCGGCTTGAGGGCCCACGGTTCACCAGATCGCCGAGGAAGACGACGGTCGCCCGCTCATTGGACGTCGAAGCGTCGGCTTCAATCGAGCCGAGCAAATTGTCGAGCAGACCGCGCATGCCATGGATATCGCCGACGCCGTAGTGGACGGTCGTGACGTCGCGGCCCAGAATTGGACTGAACCCCTGCTGATCCGACACGGCCGATCTGTCCTCGTCGCTACGCAACGCGCGCACAGTCCATTCAGTCAAGCTTGGCGCCTGTTCCAAGTTCGCGAATCTCCGAACAAAGAACAAACCGTAATTCATTGATCTCGATACGCAACCCCGCTCGTGGATTTGTCCCCGGCCCTGGTGGAGCGCGATCCGCATCCGCGCGATCAATCGGAGTCGTCGACCCGGCGCTGACCCCTCACGCGATTTCGCGCTGGTCGGCGGCCAGTTGGAGCGGGTCGGCCGTCGCCGTCGGCAGCGACCGATCGGAAAGTCCGAGCGCCGCGCGCAATTTCTCCAAGAATCTGGATGGTGTGCGGCTCCATTTCCTCGGCCGATCCGGCGATGAACTCGACCACCTGGACCGCGCGCTGGCGCTCTTTCTTGTCCCCGAGCAGTTCCGGCAGGGTCAATATCGCGCGTTCCGGCTCGAACTCGACGATAATCGATTGTTCCCGGATCAGCGCCGCACGCTGATCGGTTCCGAGCGATGCGAAAGGCTCGTCCTTGGTCAGAACCTTGGTGGAACGCTCCAGACGGTCCCGCCGCACATTTCCGCGCGCCTGAGCCAACAGGACCAGCATGCGGATCACCGCCTCCTCGAAGCCGCCGCGATCCAGGCCGAGCAGGATCGCCTGCACTTCCGGAAGGAATTGCAATTCCTTGGGGTTCTCCTGCGCCCGCTGATAGGCGTGATTCGGCGCCGATCCGGGTCATCAAAGGCGAGCCGTAGATCGAGAAGAAGGCGATTTCATAGGAGGCGTCGCGCAGGTCGCGCATCAAGTCCAGGCTTTGCTCGACGCTTCCGGCCCAAAGCTTTTCCCAGATCAGGAAGGGATTGGATGGGTCCGCCTTCTTGCGTTCCTGCTCGATCTTTGCCGCCGCTGCCCCGACCGGCTGCATCAGAGGATTGGCGTCGCCGAACATCCGGCGCTGAATGCGGGAAGAATTGGTCTGGCGCATCAGTTCGGCGCTTTGCGGCGTCACCATCGCCTGAACCATGGGGCGGAGCGTGAGCGTATAAAGCTCCGCGCCGATCTCCGACAGGCGCGCGACGGCGCCGAAATCGCGCTCCTCGTCGCGCTCGTCGTCGAAAGCGCGCAGATCGGTCATCTTGCGCTCGATGAAGCTGACCTCGAAATGCGCGTCGACGCCTTCGCCGGTCTGATTTTCGATCACCATCTCGTAAAGCCCGGGCGACAGCGACTCTATGGTCTTCATCGTCGACGTGACCTCGCTATGCTCCTTTTTGGCGATGGAGGAGGAAACGAAAATGCCGAGATGGCCGACCTTGTCATGCACCATGTAGATGATGCGCTGGCCGCGAATCTTGATCTCATGCTCGTCGACGTAAGTATCGGGGATCCAGTTCAACGCCTGTTGCGGCGGGGTGATATTGTCGCCCCAGCTGGCGAAGACAATGATCGGCGACCGGATCGACTTCAAGTCGAGCGGACGGCCAGGCTCCAGCCGCGCCTCGCCGCGCGACAGGCGGTTGCCGATGAAGATCTGTTCGACGATCCAGCGGATTTCGGCTTCGTTCATGAAATGAACGCCGCCCCACCACTTCTCGAATTCGAGAAAGCGCTCGCGCGCGTCCTTGGAGTCGACAGATGTGAACAGGTCGTAGTATTTGCCGAAGAAATTGCGGCCCGGATTGAGCTTCTCGAAATTCGAGATCAGAGAGGCGCCGTCAAATACGCCGTCGCCGAGATCGGACATGAGAAGCGCCGGCGTTACGCCACCCATCAGGCCGCCATTATAACGCATCGGGTTTTCGCCGAGTCGGCCGGACCAGGAGGAAACCGGCGAGCCATTGAGGACCAGCGGGCCGGAAATGTCGGGATTGGCCGCAGCCAGAACCAGAGCCGCCCAACCGCCCTGGCAATTGCCGATAATGACCGGCTTGGGCGCGTCGGGATGGCGGCGGTGGATTTCCGCGACGAATTCCGCTTCGCAGCGCATGACGTCGACCAAGGTCTGGTCGGGTTCGGGCTTCGGCCTGAACGCGACCAGATAGACGGGATGGCCGTTGTGCAAGGCCACGCCAACCTGGCTGTCGGACTTGAAGCCGCCGATGCCGCCGCCGTGACCCGCGCGCGGATCGATGATCATATACGGCCGCTTCCAGTCGAAGACTTCGACGCCCGCCGGCGGCGTGATTTTCAGCAGCAGGTAATTGGCCGGGCGCGGCAGCGTCGCGCCGTCCAGCGCGATCTCGTAATCATACATCACGACCGGCGGGGTTCCCGCCTTTTCATGGGAAATATCCTGGTTGGCGCGTTCGCGCAAAACGTCGAGCGTCAAAACGCCGCGCTGCGACGCGTCCTGCGCGTAGTCCATCGCCTGTTGCGCCAGTTGTCCCTGACCCGCCGCCTGCTTCAGGCCGGCCATCATCGGCTGCATGTCATTCCAGGCCTTCTGCATCCGCTCGCTGTGTTCCTTGGCGATCTTCTGCAAATGGTGGCTGTACAGGAAGGACAGTTGCCGCATCTGGGTCGCCAGGGTGTTGCCATCCTCGGCCACGCGCCTGGCGTTGTTCTCGGGGCTGTAGACTGGGGGCATGACGTTCGATCCTTTCGCGCCGGGTGGCGAGGGGGAGACGGAAATTGGCCTGCTCAGCCGGGCGCGTGCGCCTTTGAATGCGCCAGCGCGACCAGTTCGGCGAGCTTGCGCGGCTGGGACTGGGCCAGAGCGGCGCCGCGTCCGGACAAGCTCGGATTGCTCATGAAATAGTCCTGCGCGCTGAAGATCTCTTCAGCCGCCAAAGGGACGATGCGCTGGCACGTTCCATCCTCTAAAATCGTCCAGCTCTGGGTATTGTCGAGCAGATTGGCGAGCAGGACCTGCTCAAGGATCTGCTCGTGCAGCGTCGGGTTGAGGATCTCAAACAAGGTTTCGACACGGCGGTCGAGATTGCGCGGCATCAGGTCGGCCGAGGAAATATAGACCAGCGCCTCGCGGTGCGGCAGGCCGTGGCCGTTGCCGAAGGCATAGATGCGCGAGTGTTCGAGGAAACGGCCAACGATCGATTTGACGCGAATATTGTCGGAGAGGCCGCGGACGCCCGGCCTCAGGCAGCAAATGCCACGGACGACCATCTGGACGTGAACGCCTGCCGCGCTCGCCCGATAGAGCGCATCGATGATCTCCGGGTCGGCGACGGAATTGCACTTGATCCAGATGACCGCGGCGCGGCCGGCGCGGGCGTGGCCAATCTCCGCCTCGATATTCTCCAAAAGCCGCGACTTGGCCGAAATCGGCGAAATCGCCGAGACGCTCCAGCCCTTCCGGTTCGCCATAGCCGGTGATGAAATTGAACACGCGGGCCACGTCGCGGCCAACGATCGGATCGGCCGTGAAAACCGACAGATCGGTGTAGATGCGGGCGGTGACGGGATGATAATTGCCGGTGCCGATGTGGCAATAGGTCGTCAGTCCGGAAACCTCCTCGCGCACCACCATCGAGAGCTTGGCGTGAGTTTTCAGGTCCGCGAAGCCGAACACCACCTTGACGCCGGCGCGTTCCATGGAGCGCGCCCAGGAGATGTTGGCTTCCTCGTCGAAACGCGCCTTCAACTCGACCACGGCCGTCACCGACTTGCCGTCTTCGGCGGCCTCGATCAGCGCCTTGACGATGGGACTGTTGCTCGAGGTGCGGTAAATCGTCTGCTTGATCGCCAGCACGGCTGGATCGCGCGCCGCCTGCTGCAGGAATTGCAGCACGACATCGAAGGTTTCATAGGGGTGGTGGACGACCATGTCCTTCTTGCGGATGGCCGCGAAAATGTCGCCGCCAAATTGCTGGATCCGCTCCGGGGTGCGGGGATGATAGGGCTTGAATTTGAGGTCCGGACGATCGATGGAGCATAGCTGCGACAGGCGCGCCAGCGCGAGCAGCCCCGATTCCTCGACGATTTCGAGCGGTTCGACGCCAAGCTCGCGCGCAACCACGTTTCTTAAAGAGGCCGGCATGCCCGAAGCGAGCTCGAGCCGGATGACCGATCCGCGCTGGCGCTCCTTGATCGCCGCCTCGAAATCCTTGACCATGTCGGTCGCATCTTCGGCGAATTCGATGTCGAGATCGCGCACGATGCGGAACACGCCCGTCGCGCCGACTTGGCAATGGGGGAAAAGCGCGCCGGCGCAGAGCGCGATCACATCCTCGATGCGGACGAATTGCGCGGCGCCATGCGCCGATGGCAGGGAAATAAAGCGTTTGAGCCGGCTGGGGATCGGGACGAGCGCCGTGAACTTGTGCGCAGGCTCGTGCTCCTGGCCGCGCACGAGCTTGGCGACCAGCGACAATTCCAGGTTCGGGATGAAGGGAAAAGGATGAGCGGGGTCGATGGCGATGGGCGTCAGGACCGGAAAGACGCTCGCCTCGAAAGTGGCTTCGCTCGCGGCGATGTCCGCGGCGGTCAGGTCGGAGCGTTCGACGAGGATGATCGACTGCTCGGCCAGCGCCTCGCGCAACTGACGCCAACACGCCTGCTGCGCGGCGGTAAAGCCTTCGGCCCGGGCGCGAATCCGGTCAAGCAATTCGCTGAGCGTGAGCCCGTCCATGCTGACCGACGTGACGCCCGCTTCCAGCTGTTCGATGACGCCCGATAGGCGAACCATGAAGAATTCGTCGAGGTTATTGCCTGAAATGGACAGGAAGCGGACGCGCTCAAGCAGCGGGTGAGCCGGGTTGTGCGCCTCCTCCAGCACCCGCTGGTTGAATTCGAGCCAGGAAAGCTCGCGATTGACGAAACGGGCTGGATTCTCCGAGAGCGGTAAAGTCGGCGCCCGCGCCTCGTCCTGGACATCGGCGACGGCCAGCTTTTTTGGCATCGTGGGAACTCCTGAAGAGGCTTATGGCCCCTCTACGCGCGGTAATCTGGGCGTGTGACGTGACGGTTTTATTGCAACTTTTGGACAATTTAACCCGGAACATTTTCGCGTCGGGTTTGCTGGGCCAGTTCTGCAACGACCTAGATTCATCCGTCGGCCGGACGCCGCCGGTGATAAATGTTGTAATTCTGTAATAGTTGGTCACGATAAGTCGACGTCAGCTTCCCTCCCCAAGGACCTTGACATGACCTTTGCGTCGCCTGCAGCCGAGCCTAAGATCGCCCGGCCCAATCTCGACCATCCGACCGAACCGCGAACCATCTGGGCCCTGATCGCCATTGGCGTGGCGGGCCTGCTGTTCGCCGCTTATTCCATCTATGCCGATCTCGGCGACAAGGGCCATTACGCCACACTCTGGACATTTGTCCTGCTCGGCGTGGCGCTGGTGATCGCGCTCGGCTTCGAATTCGTCAACGGCTTCCACGACACCGCCAATGCGGTCGCGACCGTCATCTATACCCATTCCCTGCCCGCGCCGACCGCCGTGGCCTGGTCCGGGCTGTGGAATTTCCTCGGCGTTCTGACCTCGTCGGGCGCCGTCGCCTTCGGCATCATTTCGCTGCTGCCGGTCGAACTGATCCTGCAGGTCGGGCATGGCGCCGGCTTCGCCATGGTCTTCGCGCTGCTTATCGCCGCGATCATCTGGAACCTTGGCACCTGGTGGTTCGGCCTGCCGGCGTCCTCGTCGCACACCCTGATCGGTTCGATCATCGGCGTCGGCGTGACCAACGCGCTGCTGCATGGCCGCAACGGAACCTCCGGCGTGGACTGGAGCAAGGCCACGGAAATCGGCTATGCGCTGCTGCTGTCGCCAGTGGTCGGCTTCGTCTGCGCTTTCGGCCTGCTGTGGCTGATGAAACTGCTCGTCCGCAAGCCTGAGCTTTACGCCGCCCCGACCGGCGACGGCAAGCCGCCGCTGTGGATCCGCGCCCTGCTGATCTTCACCTGCACCGGCGTCTCTTTCGCCCATGGCTCGAACGACGGCCAGAAGGGCATGGGCCTCATCATGCTGATCCTGATCGGCACGGTTCCCACCGCCTACGCCCTCAACCATGCGCTGCCCGACAGCTATATCGGCCAGTTTACCCGGACTTCGAACGCCGCCGCGCAAGTGGTCGATTCCAAGGCCGACGGCTACAATATCATTGGCGACCCGCGGCCCGCCGTCACCGCCTATATTGCGCGGCACGAGTTGACCGGCGGCACATTTCCCTCGCTCGCGGCCCTGATCAAGGACATCGCCAACCAGGTCGAGGCTTTTGGGTCGGTCAATCGCGTGCCGCTCGACAACGTCACCAATACGCGTAACGATATGTATCTGACGTCAGAAGCCATCCGTTTCCTGATGAAGGACAAGGAAGCTGAATTGTCGAAGACCGACGTCTCGACGCTGAAGGGCTACAAGGCCTCGATCGACGACGCGACCAAGTTCATTCCGACCTGGGTCAAGGTCGTCGTCGCCATTGCGCTGGGCCTCGGCACCATGATCGGCTGGAAGCGCATCGTCGTCACCGTCGGCGAAAAAATCGGCAAGACCCATCTGACCTATGCCCAGGGCGCTTCGGCGGAAATCGTGGCCATGGTGACGATCGGCGCCGCCGACGGTTTTGGTCTCCCGGTCTCGACCACCCACGTGTTGTCCTCCGGCGTCGCGGGAACCATGGCGGCGAATGGCTCGGGCCTGCAAATGTCGACCCTGCGCAATCTGGCCCTGGCATGGGTGCTCACCCTGCCGGTCGCCATGATGCTCTCGGGCCTGCTCTACATGCTGTTCATCAGGATTTTCTGAACGGCGAATGTTGGCGCCAACAAGAAAGATCGCGATCCCGTCATCCGGGATCGCGTCGACAGCCCTCGGATGAGCGCATGAGTGACCAGTCTGCGCCGAGCCACCGTCCGTTCGCGACGCCAGTAGAGGCTGCGGATGAACTTGAGCGCCTCTATTTGGCGGCGACCAACGCGCTTCGCGCTTCCCTCGACGATTTTCGCGACGGACGCGTCGGCCCGTCTGAGCAGAGCCGCCAGCGGTTCCGTTATCCCGAGCTGCGCGTGTCCTATTTGCCAAGCGGAGACCGCCCTTCCAATCGTCGCGCTTTCGCAAAATTCGTCTCGGCTGGAGTCTTTGCGACGACCGTCACCCACCCCGCCGCCTTCCGGACCTATTTGCTCGAACAGCTCGGCCTTCTGACCGATGAATATGGCGCCACCCTTGAGGTCGGCCCTGGCCGTCAGGAAATTCCCTACGCCTATGTGGTGGAAAGCACCGAACAGTTGGGACAGGGCGGCGTCACCTCGGAAGAACTCGCCCGGTCTTTTCCGGTCCCGCTTTTGTCGTCGGTGGGAGATGAAATCGCCGACGGCTTGTGGAAATATCGCGAAGGCGAGCCCCGGCCACTCGCCCTGTTCGACGCCATTCGGGTTGACTATTCGTTGCGGCGCCTGGTGCATTACACGGGGTCGGACTGGCGTCTGGTCCAGCCCTGGATCCTGCTGACCAATTATCACCGTTACGTCGATCAATTCATCCAGTGGGGCCTTGAGCAATTGCGCGCGGGCGGCCGCTATAAAAGCTTGCACCTGCCGGGAAATGTCAGCGTGGATGCGGGGTGCTCGCCCGACGAAGCCGCGGCGCGGGTCGCCTCGTCGCCCTGGCATCGCTCGCAGATGCCCGCCTACCATCTCAAGACGGCTGACAATCAAGGCGTGACGCTGGTCAATATCGGCGTGGGTCCATCGAACGCGAAGACCATCACCGACCATCTCGCGGTGCTGCGGCCGCATTGCTGGCTGATGGTTGGCCATTGCGGCGGCCTGCGCCTGTCGCAGCAGATCGGCGACTATGTCCTCGCGCACGCCTACTTGCGGCAGGACCATGTGCTTGATGGAATCGTGCCGACCGATGTGCCGATTCCGGCCCTGGCCGAGGTGCAGGTCGCCTTGCAAGAGGCCGCGGCCGCCGTGACCGGGGACAGCGGCGAAGCCTTGAAAAGGCGATTGCGCACAGGCACGGTGGTGACTTACGACAACCGGAATTGGGAGCTGCGCTGGAGCCAGGAGCGGCGCCGCATCGACCTGTCCCGCGCCATTGCCGTGGACATGGAGTCCGGAACGGTCGCGACGCAAGGTTTTCGGCTGCGCGTGCCTTACGGCACGCTGCTTTGCGTCTCTGACAAGCCATTGCATGGGGAAATTAAACTGCCGGGAGCGGCCAACGCCTTTTACGAACGCGCTGTAACTCAACATTTGCGGATTGGGCTCACTGCGCTCGACCTGCTTCGCAAAAATAAAACCACTCTGCATTCCCGCAAACTGCGCTCCTTCGATGAGCCCCCTTTCCGCTGACGGGACTGATGCGCGGCGGCGCCCGTAAGGTTAGCTTCCAGCGTTTTGTGAATCAGAGAAGCCCGAAGCACTGCAGCGTATTTCTGGCCAGAATGCCTTCACTCATTGTCCGCTTTTGTCGTCCCGACCGAACAGGGCAAAGGCACGTCTGTGTCGCCGGAAAGCAGCCGCGGAAACAGTTGCTTGAAAGACCAGGCGCCTTTGGCGTCGCCCGGTCGAAGCGGAGAACGACGTCAAAGCGGTCCGCGTTCCAGTTCGTCGGCATGTTGTGGAGATCCTGGTCCTTCGCGATGGCGGGAAGGATTTTTTGATAAATGTGTTTGTGCTCCCAGCAAACCAACACGACGCCGGTCAGAGCAATGATTTCTTTCACCAGATCGGACTCGTCCCCCATGGCGTATTTTGTGATTGGTTTGATGCTCAGGCGCCCCGCAAGGGGGGAGATTGTTTCGAAAGGGCGCCGGCTTGTGTCTTTGCCTTTGGTCGCGTCCGGATCCATGCCGTAAATTGTCGTCGGCTGCGGGAAATCGTCACCGCCCAATCGAGCTCCAAACAGGGCCGCCCAACTTCCAGCGCGTTGCCAACCGCGAATGACTAACGACTTCTCGTCTGGGTCGACTTTGCCATTTTCCGTGAACGATGGACCTGGCCAGGGCGCCGTTGGATCGTCCGGCTTTTCGGCGTGACGGATGATGAGAATCGTCAGAACGGACATGGTGGCTCCTCCCCTAAAGACTGGATAACAAACCAGAGCGACGATAGGCCCATCAAACGCGACCAAAAACTAGGATCGGACTCAGACGCATTACAAAAGTCCCGCGCTTCGAGCAGGAATTCCATTCGGCCGTCGTAGAAGGCAATATTGTCCAGACGATGCCACAAGTCGTCCGTGCGCTGGATCGCGGAGCCGACCCTTTGGTGCTCGGTCGCCGATACCGCGCTCTACCAGTACTCGGTTCTCGGCGACACCACGGCGGAGGTTTCCGAATGGACGCCGAAACTTTTGGCGGCCAGCGCCGCCAGCGCGACAGGCACAACCAGCACGGCGCCGAATAATTCGGTGCGCACGGCCGCGCAAGCGACCCTCGCTCCGACGGGCGCGAGCGTCGCTTCCGTCGGTTCGGCCGTAGCGACGGCCAATGAGGCGATGATCCCGCTCTCGGCGTTCGCGCGCTATGCGCCGGGACATACGGCGACCATTTCCTTCAACTCGCCAAAGGCAAGTCCCTGAGCGACGCGGAGACGGCGATCCACCGCGCCGAGGACAAGATTTCACATGGGCATGTCGGCTGCGGCCGGAGGCTCCTGGAGGAGCGGCGCTTGAAGCACGGCAGGACCTTCGATGATGGAGTGTCATCCCTCAACGCCTAATCCGGCGTTTTGTTTTTTCCTGCCTATTGAGAACCGAAAACGCCGCAGCGCCCTCAGTCGAGTTGAAAGCGGATTGTGGTGCTGGTCGAGAATTGGCCGCCCGGCGGCGGCGGCGCATGGACCGCGCCCATCATGGCGCGCGCCGCGCCATCGAGCGCGGCATTGCCGGATGAGCGGATGATCGACTGGCTGACCACTCGGCCCGAGGCGCCGACGGAGAAGACGACGCCGACGGAACCGGTTGCCCCTTGCGCCCGCGCTTCGGCAGGATAAAACTGGTGGCGTCGCAACTCCGCCGCGAGCATTCCGGCATAGTCTCCCCTTGAAAAACCATTGCTTGCGTCGGCGACGCCGCGCCGCGCCGCTTGCTGCGCCGCTTGCGCCTTTCGTCGCTCGGCGGTTTTCGCGCGTTCGCTGGCCTGCGCTCGTAATTCCTCTGGCGGGGGACGGTCTGCGACCGCACGCTTCGGCTTGGCCTTGATGACGGGCCGAAGTTTTTCGACCGGCAGCGGAACCGCTTCGGGCGCGATAACCTGTGGCGGCGGGACGGTCAGTTCGGACGGTTCGACCGGCGACGGCGGCCTCGTGAGCGGCGCAGCCGGCATGATCTCGGTCCTTTCAGGCCGATCCTCGGCGCTGTCGCCAAGCGACTCCAATGTGACCTCGACGGTGGCGAGCGGCGCCAAGGCCGAGGGCTGCCGCTTGATCGCCAACAGCAAACTGGCGTGAAGAGCGAGGATGAGGCAAAGCGCAAGCGGCCGCAGCCATTCCGGCCTGACTGTCATTGGACGCCGAAACGCGATCATCGCCCTCGCACGGGCGCCAAGGGGCTCTGACAGGCTCATTTTTTCGGCTCTGGCTCGGCGCCTGCCGGCGTCATTCTCGCGGAGTCCGTAACCATGGCGATATGGGTGATCCCATGGGTCGCCAACTGGTCCATCACCGCAACAACCTGTCCGTAGGCGACCTCCTTGTCGCCGCGCAAATGCACGATGCGCGAGGAATCGCCGTCCATTCGATCGCGCAGGAGCTGAACGAGATCGGCCGGATCGATGTTGTCACCGCCGAGCGCCACCTTGCCGTCCTTGCCGATGGCGACGACGATCGGCTCCTTGGGATTGAGCGGTTGCGCCGCCCTGGCCTGCGGCAGATCGACCTTGATGCCGGCCGCGAGCAGGGGCGCCGTCACCATGAAGATGATCAGGAGCACCAGCATGACGTCGACCAGGGGCGTCACATTGATGTCGGCCTGCGGGCGATGGACGCCAGGCCTGTTGGAGCCGGGAGTGGAAAAGCCCATCACGCGGCCTCCGTCTTGGCCGCGATGCCGGGATCGCGCGAAAATTCGGCGGCGCGGTCGGCGGCGAGATGAAGCATCTGCTGGCCGATCCGCGAAAAGGACGCACCGATCCGGTTGTAGCCGATAGAAGCCGGAATCGCGGCGGCGAGGCCGTAAGCGGTGGCGGCCAGCGCTTCGGCAATGCCCGGCGCCACCACGGCAAGGCTGGTGTCCCTGGCGGCGGCGATGCCGACAAAACTCGCCATGATGCCCCAGACGGTGCCGAACAAGCCGACAAAGGGCGAGACCGAGGAAATCACCGCCAGATTGGAAAGGCCGCCCTCGGCTTTCATCAGCAGATCGACGCTGGCGCGCGTCATTTTATCGGCGACGCGCTGGCGTTTTTCAGAGACGGTTTCGTCCCGCACGCGGATGCGCGCCTCCTGTTCGCCGGCGCATTGTATCGGCGACAGCAGAGGCGAGACGCCGCCAGACTTCACGACGGCCAGCGCGCGCGACAGTCGGGAGACGCCGAATATGCTTTCGGCGATCAGCAGCCAGCACCAGATCGAAGCGCCCAGCAAAATTAGCATGACCGCCCGGCCGACCGGACCTGCCTGGACAAAAAGCCCGAGCGGAGAAAGGGTGAAGTCATCCATTGTTTTTTCCTGTTTTTCGCTTGGGGAGTGCGATTGCGGGCAAAGACTTCGGGCGCCTTCAGGAAGGCATTGCGCGCCAGACCGGCGCAATGGTCTCGCGCCGGCGACCCTCGGCCTGGAAGGCGAGTCTCTTCATGGGAACGCCATAAAGCGCGGCGAGATTTTCCTCGGTCAGCGCGTCGTTTACGGGACCGTGGGCGAATTTTTCCTCGCCCATCATCAACAAGGCGTCATCGGCGGCTTCCAGCGCGTGATGCGGATGATGCGTGGTGAAAATCAGCGTCAGTTTTTCGTCGCGCGCCAGCCGCCTCATCCAGTCGAGAATCAGACCTTGATTTTTCAAGTCGAGCGCGGAGGCCGGTTCGTCGAGGATGAGAATATCGGCCTCGGAAACCAGCGCGCGCGCGATGATCGCCAATTGCCTTTGGCCGCCCGAGAGCTGGTGGAAAGGCCGCCGCGCCAGATCGGCGAGGCCGAAGCGGTCCAGGGCCGCGAAGGCGGCTTGCTCGTCCTTGCGCGAGGGCTGGGCCAGCAGCCCGACATGCCGCGCTCGGCCCATCAACACCATTTCGAGCACGGAATAGTCGAAGGCGGCATGGAATAATTGCGGCACGAAAGCCGTGCGTCCGTTGACGCGCAACACGCCCTCGGTGGGTTTCATCGCGCCCACCAGAAGACGCAGCAGGGTCGTCTTGCCGCGCCCATTGGGGCCGAGCAGCGCCAATATCCTGCCGCGGTCCAGCCGCGCCGCATAGTTGCGGAATACCCAGCGTTGGGCGCTGTAAGCGTGGCCGAGACCGGTGAAGGAAAGGACGGCCTTATTCATCGCCCCACCCCCGGATTTGCAGCCTCCAGAACAAGGCTGCGAAAACCGGCGTGCCGATGCCCGCCGTCAAAATGCCGATCGGCAATTCCTGCGGCGCCAGCGTCCGGCCTATGTCATCGGTCAGAAGCAGGAAAATCGCGCCGGTCAATGCGGCGGCGGGCATCAGCCGGCGATGGTCGGGACCGACAATCATGCGCGCGAAATGCGGCGTGATCAGACCGACCCAGCCGACAATTCCGCTGACCGAAACCTGCGCGGCGACGATCAGCGCGACCAGCGCGACGACGATCCAGCGCAGCCGCCCGACGCGCTGCCCCAGCGCGGCGGCGTCCATATCATCCAGCGACAGGAGATTGATCCGCCAGCGCAACAGGAGCAGCGCGCCTCCGGCGAAAAGCACCGGGGGCGCCAAAATGGCGAGCTTGTGCGGATTGGCGCCGGCGAAACTACCGATCAGCCAATAAACCATGGCCGGCAATTTATTTTCGGGATCGGCGGTAGTTTGGATCAGCCCGTGAACGGCCGTGAAAAAGGCCGAAATCACCACCCCCGCCAGAACCAGCGGCAATACGCCGCCGGAGCGGGAAAACCGGGCCAGCGCATAAGCCGCCAGCAGCGCGAGGAAGCCGCCGGAAAACGCCGCCGCCAGAAGGCCCCAGTCAGGCCAATCGAACAATATCGCGAGCATGCCGCCGCAGGCGGCGCCCGAGGATATGCCCATCAGATCGGGGCCAACCATCGGATTGCGCATCATGCCTTGCAAGGCGGCCCCCGAAAGGCCGAGCCCGGCTCCGGCCAGACCGGCCAGCAGAATGCGTGGAAGGCGGATAACCTGCACGACGGTCAGTTCGCTCGTGGACGCCATTGGAACGACCGATTGCGGCAGGCACAGTTCGAGCAGGATATGAGCGAGACGGCCCAAGGGGATGGGGAAAGCTCCAATAGATAGCGAGCCCAGCAAGGCGATCACAAGAGCAAGGGACAGCAGCGGCAGCGGCGCCGCGCGAAAACACGGCAGGGAAAAACCAAAACGCCGCGCCACGGCTGCCGGCGCATCAGTTTCGCAGTCGCGCAAGATCGTCATCCGACAGCTCCATCTGATAAAAAGTCCGGTAAAACGCGCGTGTTTCCGAGGCGAAATCGAATCCCATGCGCGTGGGATAAAGAGCGTGGGCGAACCAACGCGCCGCCAGCAATTTGAACTGCGAATGCGGCCGCTCGACCCAGGAAAAAGGCAGCTCTGGCGCGGCGAAAACCCTGTCCTCGCGCACCGCTCGCAGCGCGCGCCAGCCCCGGTCGGCGCGGATAAAGCGCGCTGTCGCCGCCGTCCGGGAAATGATGGCGTCCGGATCGAGGACCAGCAGTCTTTCGAGATTGACCGTGACGGCGGCGGTCATGCCGTCGGGCAGGCCGCAATCCAGAATGTTGCGCGCGCCGGAAAGCTCGACGATCTCGCCGCGAAAAAAACCGGCGCATTGGCTTTTCAGCCCGTCGGCTGAATCGGCATAGAAAATTTTCGCGCGCTCTTGGGGCGCAATCGGCGCCAGCTCTTCCTGCAAGCGCCGCTCGCCCTGTTCGAGCGCCTGCGCCAATTGTTCGGCGCGCGCCTCGCGATGCAGCAGCCGGCCGAGGAAGCGGAAGCTTGCGGGATAATGTGAGAAAGGCGCGGCGTCGATCATGACGGCGGGCAGGCCGAGTTCCGCCACCCGCGCGGCGATCTGGTCCGGCTGCCCACGCATGTTCCAGATCAGCACCACATCCGGCTTCATCGCGACCAGACGCTCGAGATTGACCCGCAAGAAACCGCCGATCGCCGGCAGCCGCCGCACCTCCGGCGGCAGCAAGCTTTTCGCCGCCGGGGGATGTTTCAGCGTCGTTCCGATCATCAGATCGGGGGCCAGCGCCTCGAGAAACAACGCCGGCGGATCATGCGCCACATAGACGCGGCGGATGTCGTCGGGAATCTGCACGCTGCGGCCCGCCATATCGATGATATCGCGAGCCAGCACCGGGCGCGCCGAGCCACAGCGCGCCGGTGAGAGCCAGGACGAAACGGCGCACCATCAAAACTCCGCCGTCATCGAGGCGTGGATGACGCGGGGCGCTCCAAGGAAGGCCGCATAGACCGAGGTCGCCGCGCCGGCCTGGCTGGAGCCGCCGCCGACCGTTTCGGGCAGGATCGCCGCCCAGTAATGGGCGTTGGCGATATTGCTGGCGCCGGCGCGAAAGGTCAGCTTATGGCCCGCGACGGCCGTATGATATTGCAGGCCGAGATCGAGCGTCGCATAGGCGTCGGCCCAGCTGGTGTTCTGCACATTGGCCGCCCGATCGCTGGCGAAATGAAGATTGGCGTTGACCGACAGGCCGATCAGCGAGGGGATGTCGTAAGAGGCGAACAGGTTGCCCTGCCAGCGTGGCACGCTCACCACCAGCTTGTCGCTGGTCGCGGAATTGCCGGTTCCCTGCAGCTCGGGATTGAGCCAGGTCACGCCGGCCATCAGAGTCGGCGCAGTCGAAAAGGCGGCCGCGCCACATCGTCTCGACGCCGTCGTTGACCTGATTGCCGATGACCTGGAACATGTCATTGGCTGAATTGAGATAGGCGTAGGGGCGGGTCATGCGGAAGGCCGCCGTCGTCATCTCGATGTTTTCCGGCAGAGCCCATTTGGCCCCCAGCTCGTATTCCGTCGTGCGATAGGGCGGCAGGGCCTGACCGGAATTGGTCACGCCCGAGGTGGTCGGCGCGGTGTCGCCCTGCTGCAAGGCAATCCGCATAGGTGAAATAGGTCGTGACGGACTGGATCGGCTTGTAGATCAGGCTGACGGTCGGGCTGAGCCCGGCGGCGTTGTAATCGGCAGTGCGGGTTCCGGCGGCGTTGAAACTCTGGCTGGTCAGCCAGGTTTCGCTGAGAGCGGCGAGCAATTGCCAATGTTCGTTGAAGGTGATCTTGTCGCCGCCGACCAGCACCGCCTGACCGGAATAGCCCGATTTATAGAAAGTGCCCCGGTTGACGAAATCGGGGACGGTGAAGACAGTCGGGTCATAGAGATTGGATGTTCCAAGCAGATAATTCTGGCCGATGCGGGTCTGGCCGATCTGCTCATAGGCGTTGGTTCCCAGCCAGACGTCATGGGTCATCCCCTCGGTCGCGACACGGCCGTTCAGATTGGCGAGAAGGCTGCGCACGTCCTGATGCAATCCAGTGTCGCCGATGATGGCTGAATAGGTCGAGGGCGTGATCATCCAGTTGCCGGGGTCGGCGGCGCCGTAGGTTCCGGTCGGATTTTCCGTGCGAGCAACATTCTGGACCAGCGCGCCGAGGGTCAATTTCCAGTCGGGGCTGAAATCATGCAGCAGGCGCAGGGTGATGGTGGAGGCGTTCATGGTCTGGCCGGCGCCGACAACGCCATAGCCCTGTTTCGACGGATCGACCGGATCGGGGAGATAGGGCGTGAGCTTTTTCGCGTAGGCCAGACCCGGATTCGCGCCATAGACGAAACCGGCGGGCAGGCCCTCTTCATTGTCCACATAGGTAAAGGCGTTCAGCTCCAGTTTCGTGGACGGGCTGAGCCGCAGATCGAAATTGCCGCTCAGCAATTGCCGCTCGATATTGGAGCCGGCGACATAACTTTCGCCGCTCGCGTGCAAAGCATTGATCCGGTAGCCGAAAACGTCGCCATCGCCGGCGTGGCCGGAAAATTCCAGGTGCTCCGTCAACAGCGCGTTGCTGTCATAGCCGAGGGTGAAGGCGGCCAACGCCGAGCCGCTTGACCCTCACCGGATGCTGCTCGGAGAGGATTTCGCAGACGGCCCCGCCCAGACCACCAGGATGCTCTGGTTCTCGACCGTCGCCACGCCGCCGGTCTTGCGGGCCGAAGCGACCAGCGTAGCTGCGTCGAACGGCTTGACCGACGGGTAATGCAGCACGTCGGCCTCGATCCCGGCCTTGGCCAATTCATCGGCAGCGCAGGAGCACAAACGGCAGCATGTAGCCGGTGGTCACCAGCGTGACGTCCTCGCCCTGCCGCATCACTTTGGCCGGATTCGGATCGAAGACGTAATCGTTGTCGAAAATGCCCGGCACTGGAAGCGGATCACCTGCAAGTAGGTCGGCTGCTTCGTGCCGGCCATGTGCCGCATGATCGCCCGCAACTCGTAGGCGTCGAGCGGGCGAATAGACGTGCATGTTCGGCATCGCCCGCATGATGGCCAGGTCGAGGAAGCACATGTGCGTGCCGCCGTTGGGGCCTTGCGTGATGCCGGGGGCGGTGCCGACGATCTTCACGTTGTTGTTCGGATACGCCACGCTGATCGTGATCTGGTCGTAGACGCGGCGGGTGGCGAAGCAGGTGAAGCTGGAGCAGAAGGGGATTTTGCCCTCGGCGGCCAGGCCCGCGCCCAGGCTGATCATGTTGGCCTCCGACACGCCCACGTCGATGAAGTGATCAGGATACTTGTCGGAGACGTAGGGGATTGTGCCCGAAGCCTTCGCCAGGTCGGCTTCGAGGCAGAGGACGTTGGGGTCGGCCTCGATCAATTCGCCGAGGGTCTGGGCGTAGACGGTCTGCATCGGCAGTTCATGGTGGCGCATGTCGATTCCTCAGTTTGCATAAGGCAGCGGGCAGGAGTAGCCCAGTCCGCCGATGAGTCTGTCGTAGGTGGCGCGGTCGGGTACGCCGACGTGGTGGCTATCGACGCGGTCCTCGACCACCGCGTTCCCCTTGCCCTTGAGCGTGTGGGCGATGATCATCGCCGGCCGGCCGGTCACGGCGATCGCCCTTGCAGGGCGTCGTAGATCTGATCCCAATCGTGGCCGTCGATCTCGAAGACCTCCCAGCCGAAGGCCCGCCACTTGTCGGTCAGCGGCTCCAGGTCGAGGATTTCCTTGGTGGTGCCGTCGATCTGCATCTTGTTGCGGTCGGTGACGGCCACGAGATTGTCGAGTTTGTGGTGCGCGGCGAACATCGCCGCCTCCCAGATTTGACCCTCGTCGCTTTCGCCGTCGCCGACGATGCAGAAGGTGCGGTAGCTCTTGCGGTTCATCTTGCCGGCCAGGGCCACGCCGCAGGCGCACGACAGCCCTTGGCCCAGCGAGCCGGCGGTCATGTCGATGCCGGGCGTCCTCAGTTGATCGACGTGGCTGGGCAGCCGCGTGCCGTCCTGGTTCATCGTCGCCAGCCAGTCGGGCGGAAAGAAGCCCTTGTAGGCCAGCGCCGTATACAAGACCGGGCCGGCATGGGCTTTCGAGAGGATCAGCCGATCGCGGTCGGCCCAGCGCGGCTCTTGCGGCCGAAGCCGCATCGTGCGGTAATAGAGGGTGATGATGATCTCGACCAGGCTCAACGCCCCGCCGATGTGGCCGCAGCCCGAACGACAGATCATATCGGTGACCACGTAGCGAAACTCCTTCGCCAGTTCGTCGGCCGCCTTCCGATCCCAGGGTTGCAGTGATGCCGTTGTCATGAAAGCTCCGTTTGCCACAGGGCCGAGGAGACTGGAAACGTTCCCGCGATCGCCGCCAAGAGTTTGCAGTATAACGGAAGCAATCCGCGAACGACAAGCGGCACGCCCTCCCGTGGAACAGGGCAACCGCAACGGGAACTGACGAAGCCGCGAGGGTGGTTGACAGGTCCCCCTTGCGCGGCTAACCTTAAATGCAGGGAGCCACGAGGCGCCTTTGCCACAAAGAGTTGCCGGATGTCGACCGATCGCATCAATTCCTCCGAATTTCCAGACGCTTCGCTGATACTGAAGCTGGAAGAGCGGATCGGCTACGAGTTCAAGGACAAGAGCCTGCTGCTGTCGGCGCTGACGCACGCCTCGGGGGCCGAGCACCGGCTGGCGTCGAACGAGCGGCTGGAATTCCTCGGCGACGCGATCCTGGGCGCGGTGGTCTGCGAATTGCTCTTCCACCAATACCCGGAATACCTCGAAGGCGAATTGACCCGGCTGAAATCGATCGTCGTCAGCCGGCAGACTTGTGCGAAGATCAGCCGGGCCTTGGGGATGCAGGAGTTTCTCATCCTCGGCAAGGGGATGACGACGCATCCGAGCGTTCCCTCGTCGCTTTTGGCCGACGTGTTCGAGTCGCTGTTGGCGGCGATCTATCTCGACGGCGGCGACGCGGCGGCGCGGCAGTTCATCGCCGCGACGATGGGGCCGGAGATCGAATTGGCCGCCGAAGGGGAGACGGGCAGCAACTACAAGTCGCTGTTGCAGCAACTCGCCCAGCGCGAGCACGGCACCACGCCCACGTATCAGTTGCTCGACGAAAAGGGGCCCGACCACAGCAAGTGCTTCAAGGTGGCCGCCCAGGTCGGCGCCGATCGTTATCAGCCGGCCTGGGGCCGCAACAAGAAGGAGGCCGAGCAGCGCGCCGCGCGAAACGCGCTGAGCCAACTCAGCGGCGACACGCCGCCGTTTGCGGCGGAGTGAGCCGGCGCCGAGGCAGCAGCGTGTGCCACGCTCTCGCGAGAAGCAGTCTGCAGCCGTCCGCCGTCCGCGTCTGCAGTTCGGCGAACAGTGGCAACGTTGCGCAAAAGGTCCGCCAAGAAATAGAACCGCCCGGTCAGCCGTGCCGGGCGATCCTTTCTCGTCGTGGTAAGCCGCAAGGTTTCGAGGAGAAGACTCTCAGCGGCGTCGCCGGCGACAAGACGCCGGGCAACAATGCCGCCGGGCATCTACTTCTTGGCCTTCTTGGCTACCTTGCGCTTGGCCTTCTTGGCCACCTTCTTCTTGGCGACCTTCTTAGCCGGCTTCTTCGCGACCTTCTTGGCAGCTTTCTTCTTAGCCAACGTACGTCCTCCTAACAAACGTGCAAGCGAGAGTCATGCCGTCATCCAGGCTGGGGCCGATGTGCGGCCGACATCTCACCACAAAACTTTTTATGATCGTACTCATTTGTGAAAACTTTGCAAGTACAAATTTCGCTGAAGAGCGAAAAAATTTTCCTCGCGAGCCGTCGATCGCGCCGCAATTGCAGCGCCGCGGCCATCGATCACCGCGCGTGCGCAGACGCGCAAACGTCGGCATGATGCAACGACGCGATCGCATGTTGTCGACGCATTCGCGCGCGCCATCGTCGCAGCATCGATGCGCGCAAATCGCTTGTTGACGAGACGATCGCCGACGCGTCGCCGATCGCGTCAATTGCGGCGATGATTTCGCACGAGTGCGCCTCGCTTCGCGCCGCTGCGCGCGACGCAGAGCGCGGAAAGTCGGCGGATTCATCGCAGCGGCAAGCGTCGCTGCAGGTGGGCCGCGACGATCGTCGGCGTGAAATCGCAAACCATTGTGCGGCAATAAGTTACGAAACAGACGTGCCTGCGCGGATGTTTCGTCGTTTTCTCCCGGCCGCCTCGCTTCGTGCCGATGCGAAATCGTCGACTGTTCGGCGGACCGCATGTGTCAGCTTGCGCCGTGAAGATGTCGATGCGCGAGATCCGCTGATGCGACCTCGCTCGAGCACGCGACTCGTCGTCGCTGTTGCGCGGTGACGTTGCCGACCGTGCACGTGTCGCAGCGGCTGTCGAGATGAGGAGAGACAGACGGCGATGATGCGGCCGTCGAGTCGCGTCGAGCGATCGTCGCGGATCGCGGCGAGCAAATCGAATTCTGGAGGAAGAGACGACCGCGAAGGGCTTTTTCGAAAAATTTTTCGCCGGCGAAGAAGAATTTTCGGCAAAAATCCCGCGCCGGACACAGTGCGAACTTGCACTCTGGCGGCCCGATCGGCGACGGTTGTCGCAGACGTCGCATTCGCTCATGCGTCGGTCAACGATCGGCCACGAACAGCGGTCGCAGGTGGCGGTCGTAGAGGTTTTGCGTAACGTTGGCGGCGATCACGTCGGCATGTTGTTCGAGCGCGGCAGTGAAACGGTCGCCCATCTCGGCCGCGATCTTGTAGCCGACGTGCAAGAGTTGACGGAAATGCGGATTGTAGGCCGCGCAGGCCGCATCGTGACGCAACGACGCGGCAAACTGCTCGCCGTCCCATCGCGCGACGGCGTCCGGCGAGGGGAGCCGGCCGCGGTCGATATCGACCACCGAGGCGTAGGGGGCGCAAAGCTCGTCGAACCGCCGCCACGCTCCGCCATAGACCTCTTTGGCGATTTCCAGCCCGTCGCCGCCGGCGGCGGCCAGACCGATCAATTCCTCGAGCCACGTCGTGCCGGCCGTCTTCAGATGCACGCCGGCGTCGAATTTCGCCAGCGCATCGTGCATCGGCCGGTAGAGGGCGAACTTGTCGCTGCCGGAATGCACGCTCAACTTCAGATTCTTCGGCAGCTCGAACGCTCGATCGCAAAGGCCACCACCGCCAGGTCCTCCTCGAACTGCCGGGCGAACTCCGCCAGGTCGCCGACGTACTCGACCCCCTTGTTGAATCGGCCGGCGAAGCGCGGGGCGATCGTCTCCGCCGGAATCCCTTCGTCGGCGATGGCCGCCAGGATCAACAGCAGTTCGCCGGGCGTCTGCGGCCGGTCGGTCTCGTCTAACGAAACTTCGATGACCGGCGATTCCGCGCCCCTGGCCTCGCGAATGTGGCGATAGATGCGGCCGGCCTCGCCGATCGCCGCCAGGAACTTCCGCGCCGTCGCGGCGATCATCGGCCGAGAGCATTTCCAGCGGCCGATCGATGCCGGGCAGCGAGAGCCGGCCCGCCAGCCGCTCGTGCCGCGCGACGAAATCGCCCACCGCCTCGTCGCCCGGCATCGCGGCCGATCCAGTCGGCCACGTCGAGCGTGAAGAAATCGCTCGCCTCCAGAAAACCATCCACGGTCTTCAGGCTGATGTGGTCGGCATCGACGAAATAGGGGCCGGTCCAGCCGAGCGACTGCACCGCCCGGTCGGCCTCGGCCCGCACGTCGGCCGGCCGGCTGCCCACGATCGTGTGCTCGCGGTGCGACTTGTTCCAAACCGGGGCGACCTCGACGCCCTCGCGGGCGGCCTGACACGATCGCTTGAAGTTGCGCCGCCCCCTGATGGGCAAAGCGGTCGCCGACGCCGATCGAATACTTGGGCAGTTGCATGGCAGTGAGATCTCCGAAGGCATTGTTCTGGTTCCCACGCTCTGCGTGGGAACCGATGTTCCCCGACACGCCGCGTTACTCCGCGCGACGCAGAGCGTCGGGGCGGATGCGTTCCCACGCGGAGCGTGGGAACGAGGGTTCCGAACGTACCGGACTGGGAACGTTCGCCTCACGCGGAGCGTGAGGAGTACGTCCTTCGTTTACGGTTCGACTTTTCATACTCTGTGCGCAGCGACTGCACCTCTTCCAACAGCGCGGTGATCTGCTGGTCGCTCACCTGCTCGTCCATGTTGATGCAGCAGACGCCGGTCAGCCAGGGATTGCCCGATTCGTGGACCAGGCGGCGAACAGTCTGCCGGATCTGGTCGGGCGTGTGATGGACGATCTCGACCGGGCTGTAGCGGATGTTCGAGAAACGTCTCGGGCAGCGATTGCCGCAGCCGGGCAACGTCGCCGCCCCAGCCGACGTCGAGAAAATCGAGGTGCGGCAGCCGGGCGAAAACGTCGGCGTAACGCTGCGGGTCTTTGCCGCAGTAATGGATGCCGAACGGCCGATGCCGACGGCTCCACTCGGCGTCCAGCGGCAGCAGAAATCGTTCATAATCGCGCGGTGGAGACCATCGTCAGCGAGCACTCCGAGTGCAGGAAGACCGCGGGGCGGAGGCAGCGGACGGTGCGATTGACGCTGATCGAACGTCGAGCCGGTGCGGGCGAACATCGTTTGCGTGAACCGCTCGATTACCGCGGCAATCTGGGCGAAGAAACGCGACGCTTCGGCGGGTTTGTCGAGCATGTCGAGAAAAATGTCCTGCCCGCGAATGTCGAGAGCCAGGTTCAGGACGCCGCTCCAGTTGATGTCGCCCAGCAGGCCGCCGTGTTTGGTTTTCAGGGCGTCGCAGAGCGCTTTCCCAGCGGCGGTAGGCGGGGCTTTGGAATGCGGCCTCGGGCGAGAGATCGAGATTCTCGCGGTTGGCCGCCCTCACCAGCGGCGGCCCATCGGCCGAGTATTCCACCGAGCAGCCCAACATCTCGGAGAGCAGGAAGCCGGCGGCCAGATGGACCGGCCCGACCAGCGGCAGCGATTGGCCGTGGTCGGCCCCCAGCCCGAAGCGGCCCCAGCGACGATAGAGGGCGTTCTCCATTTGCCGCTCGGCCTCGACCCGTTTGGCCGGATGGAAGAAGAAATCCTCGTCGAAGCTGATCCCCTCATGGCGATGCCACCACGCCGGGGCCAAGACGATCTCGACCGGCAGCATCTCGTTCTGCAGCAGCGGATGAGGGCCTTGCGTCATCGGTTGCTCCCTCCGCGGCTTTTTGCGACGACATTGCACGCTTCCCTGCGGGGCGCGGCTAAACGTGGTGTCATAGATTCTTCCCTCCGCGGCGTTTGGCGACCGCGCGGTAGACGGCCAGCACGTTTTCCAGGGGCGTGTCGGGCTGGATGTGGTGGCTGGGGGCGAGGATGAAACCGCCGCCCGAGCCGACTTCGTCCATCAAGCGGTTCACCTCGGCCTCGATTTCCGCGGGCGTGGCGCGTTGCAGCCAGCCTTGCACGTCGACCGCCCCGTGCAGGGCGATCCGCCCGGCGAACTCCCGCTTCAGCTCGTACGGATTCATGCCGGCGCTCGCGGCTGGATGGTCTGGAGCGCGTCCATGCCGCATTGGATGAAGCGCGGAATCAACGCCCGGCTCGATCCGCAACAGTGATGCGACACCTTGGCGGCGAAGCTGTGGACCAGGTCGAAAAGCTCCTTCTTCCGCGCGGCGAAGAGCCGATCGAAGCTGGCCGGCGAGATCAGCAGTCCGCGCTGGCTGCCGAAATCGTCGCCGCAGAGGACCAGGTCGATTCGCCCCTCTGCCGCCGCCAGCGTCCGCTCGATGTAGGCCAGGTAGAAGCGATGCCGCCGTTGGACGATGTAGAGATACACCGGGTCTTCGGCGGCGATATCCAGCAGCACTTGTTCGACGCCGCGGCCGGTGGCCACGCCGTTGATGAAGTCCTGCACGTGCGTGCCGCCGGCGACAATCGCCAGACTCAGGATAGCGGGCGCACAGCGACGGCAGCGCGGCGTAGTCGAACCAGTCGGGGTTGGGCCAAGGCCAGCGCTCGGCCTGGTCGATCGTCGTCCAGGCCGCGTAGGGACGATCCGACCGGCTCGGCGTATTCGCCGTATTGGTTCGCCATCGGGCGGCGGCGCAGGCCCCAGAGATTCATCGACGAGCCGTCGTCGAAGTTCGGCTGCGGCGGGCCGATGTAGGGCGGGGCGACGTAACGCAGATCGGTCCCCAGCCGCTCGGCCACGCCGCCGTCTTCCAGCGAGCCCGCCCCGCCGCCCATCACGCCTGCCACGGGCTTCGGCGCGGGCAGGCCGAAATGCCGGGCCAACGCCGTGTGAATCTCCGGCGTGGCGTAGTAGTCGCAGGGCGTAAAGTCCGGCTGCTCGTGGTTCAAGGCTGCCCGGACACGTTCGCGAGGCGTCATGCTGGTGTTCTTTCAGCCGCGGTTCGAGGCAGGCGGCGCCGCGATGTCAAAGGTCATCGGTTCGAGCCGGGGCAGCAGGACGTGAATGATGATCGTGGCAATCAGGTAAACGGAACCGGCGATGATGAATGGAATCAGGTAGTCCTTTTCGCCGGTGACGGCTTTGCTCCAATCGAGAACGAAACCGATGAACTGGGCGAACAACACGCCGCCGATGCCGCCGGCCGTGCCGCCCAGGCCGACGACCGAACTGACCGCCTTGCGCGGGATGGTATCGGAGACGATCGTATAGAGGTTGGCGGAAAAGCCGGCATGCGCGGCGGCCGCAACGCCGATCAAGAGCACGGCCAGCCACATGTTGTTGACCCGCGGCACCAGCATGACGGGCAGGGCGCAACAGGCGCAGGTGAGAAAGGCCGTCTTTCTGGCAACGTTGATCGTGGCCCCGCGGCGGATCAGCCACGAGGAGAGCGCCGCCTCCGCCAATGCTGCCCAGGTCGGCCATGAGGTAGATGGCGATCAGCGGCCAGGTCATCTCCTTTTCGCTGGTGATTCCATAGTTGTTCACCAGGAACTTCGGCGCCCAACCGATGTAGAACCACCACACCGGCGAGGCCAGGAACATGGCGAACACGAACGCCCAGGTTTGGCGATAGCCCAGCAGGCTCCGCCAGGGAATTGCAGCGGGCGGGTCGGCCGGGTCGCTGCGGATATAGGCCAATTCCGCGGGCGAGACTCTGGGGTGATTCTCGGGACGACGGTAGAGCCGCCACCAGAGCACGACCCAGACGAGGCTCAACGAGCCGGTCAGGCAGAATGCGGCGGCCCAATTCCAGTGCAGGGTTGTGACGATCAGCGGCACCGAAATAATGGCGACGATGGCGCCGACGTTGCTGCCGCTGTTGAAGATGCCGGTGGCCAGCGCCCGTTCGCGCTTGGGGTTCCATTGGCCGACGGTTTTGATGGCCCCGGGGAAATGGCCGCCTTCGACCAGACCCAGAGCTGAATCGCGCCACGCTGAAGCCCGCCACGGAAACCAACGCCGGCGTGAGGCTGCCGAGGAACGTGCCGGCAAACGCGGCATCGAGCCAGGGCAGCCCGCGATAAACCAACGGATTCACCAGGCAATGTGCGATCTCGGCCACGCTCCAGACGCCGAAGACCAGCAGAAAGCCCTTCCGCTCGCCGATCGCGTCCATGATCCGGCCGACCAGCGAATAGCCGACGGCGTAGGCCAGCGTGAACGCGCTCATAATGAAGCTGAAGTTCTTCTCCGACCAACCGAATTCTTCCGTCAGCCGCGGCCCGAGGATTCCGAAGACCTGGCGATCGACGTAGACGATCGTCGTGGCCACGAACAACAGTGCGCAGACGACCCAGCGATAGTGGGTCCTTTTTTCGCGGGGGGAGGAAGGGGGCATCGCGGAACTGATCTTCGGCGGGTGCGAAACCGCAAGCGGCTTTCGGCGGTCGGCAAGAGCTTGCCGACATCGCGTCAGCATACCGCCGGGCGACCGCACACGTCAACGTTCCAACAGCAGCTCCAAATAGCTCCGCCGCTCGCTGCCTTCGAGCCCGAGGGCCTCGGCCAGCGAGAGGATGTTCGAGCGGGCCGCATCGAGACCGTCGGCCTCGGCGATCAGCTCCAGTTCGACGAAAACGCCCAGCCCGGCGACTTCGTCGAGCGAGATTTCGACGCTGCGGCCTTGCCAATCGACGCGGGCCTTGCGACGCGACTTGCGGACTTCGCCGACGGGCGTGAATCCCAACGCTTCGATCAGGTCGGTCCATGCCTGGGCGGCTTGCTCGCCGGGGGCCAAGGGCAGGTCGATCTCCCGCCGCGTTTTTGTCGCGGCGTCGATCTTCGGGCCCTTGTAGGTGATGAAATTCGACGATCCCTTGCGGCGGATCCGCAGGGCCTCGTCGCTCTTGGCGAAATCGCGGGCGGGATGGGCGAAATAGACGTCCACCTCCGACTGCGGGGCCGCGATCGCCGCCCCAAGCTCCGCCAGCCGCGATTCCAACGCCGCCCGATCGGCCGCCGGGAACTTCATTTCGACTTCGTAGGGCATGGCGGGCTCCGTCGCTGCGACCGGCGTGTGGGAGGCGCTCCAGGTGCCGATACGCTGCGAAATGCCCGGATCGGGCAGGAATCGCCTCCTACCACTGAGGTCGTAGAACCGCGAGCGGTCTATTCTACGCGGCGACGTCTATCCGGCCATGCGGTAGTACTCCGCTTCGCCGTCGGAGTTTTCGTCGATTCGCGACGCTGTCGTCAGTCGCCGCGGATGATCTCTTTCACCTGGCCGCCGGGGAGGACGTGGTAGCGAATGCCCCGCCAGAGAATATGGCGGCCGACCGCCGCGCTGCTGACGCCGACCCAGTGGGCAAGCTCGACCAAGGGGTTCGCCCAGATGTCGAACCGCTGGATGCGGCGCGAGGCCGGCTCCCACTCGGGGAAGTAGACCTTCACCAGCCCTTGACGCAGCCAGCCGCGGTAGACCGTCACGGCGTAGAGCACGGCGCTGACGGCCACGGGAATCCACGGCGACGGCGAGCCGGTCAAGAGCCCCAACGCCAAGACGCCGAGATTGCCGAACCAGATCAGGTTCGAGAACATCGCCGACACGAACGAGAAGAGCCACCAATCGAAGGTGTAGAGCCGGGCGATCACGTACTGGCGGCGGATGAACGACATCGCGTGGCCGAGCGATTGATCCAGCGACGAGGCCGCCACGCAGGCCGGCTCGAAACGCACCTTCAGCCCCGCCCTGCCGCATCAGCCGGCTGGCCACCAGGTCGTCGCTGAGCGTCCCCTTCCAGGCGTCGCGCAGGCCGATCTCGCTCGAATACGTCGCGGCGGATCGCCCAGGAGCCGCCCCAGATCAGGTAGTGGCTGCTGCGGGTCAGCAGCGAGAGCACGTCGCAATTCATGCTGTAGACCAGGGCGTTGCCCACGCTCGCCTTCTCGGGCGTGAACCAGCGGTAGCCGGTCACGGCGCCGAGGCTGGGATCGTCCAACCGCGAGACCAGCCCCCGCAGCCACTCGCGCCTCGGCCGGGCGTCGGAATCGACGAAGGCCAGGTACTTGACTCGCGGCGAGATGTGCTGCGTGGCGACGCGGAGATTGTGGACTTTCTGGCCGCTGTCGGTGGCGTGGCCGGCGACGACCACCCGCGCCGCCACGTTGCGGATGCTCGACCATCGCGCGGCGAATGGCCGGGTAGGCCGGATCGTCGGTGCTCTCGACGATGAACGTCACTTCGTAATCATCGTAATCCTGCTCGAGCAGCGAGCGGAGATTGGCTTCCAGGTCGAGGTCGATCCCTTTGCACGGGGCAAACAGGGCGACGCGGCCGGACGGTTGGTGCCGAACGATGCTCCGCATGCAACTCCGCACGTAGCGGCAGTGTTCCCACGTTTGCAGGGCCAAGAAGCAGCGACTCGATCACCACGAGTCCCGCCAAAATCAAGTAGATCGCGAGCCAATGCCCATTCATAGGTTCACCGGCAGTAGGTCCGGCTGCAGGTTCAGGCGGGAACAATAGCGGGTGGGCCGAAATGGGTCAAGATCAACGCGATGGAAGATTGGGAAAGATGTGCGGGCTGCGCACTTTATAATGACGAATGACGAAATCCAAATGACGAAGAGAATGACGAAACCCGAATGACGAAAATCAACTGAGGATGAGCCGTAGCCGGAAAGTCGCAGAAAGGAGCTTTTCGCCCTTCGTCATTCGGACTTCGTCATTTCTTCGTCATTCGGATTTCGGACTTCGTCATTCGGATTTCGGGCTTCGTCATTCCCTATTCCCCCAACTGAACTTGACCTGCATTCCCCCACGCCCTCACAATCCTGCCCATGTACATTCTGACGCGCTACGTGGTTTGGGAGGTGCTGAAGATCTTCGTGGCGGCGTTGTTGGGTTTGACGCTGATGGTCACCTTCGGCATGGCGTTCAACGAAGGCCACAAGATGGGCCTTCCCACGATGGTGATGCTGCGGACCATGCCCTACATGATCCCGGAGATGCTGGGCATCACCATTCCCGTGGCCATGCTCTACGCGGTCAGCAGCGTCTTCGGGCGGATGACCGGCGCCAACGAGATCGTGGCGATCAAGTCGCTGGGGATCAATCCGATGGTGGTGGTCTGGCCGGTCGTCGTCTTTGCCGGCTTCCTCAGCTTGGGCACCGTTTGGATGTACGAGATCGCCGCCACCTGGTCGCGGCCGAGCGTCGAGCGGACCGTCTGCGAATCGCTCGAAGAGATCGTCTACGGCATGCTGCAAACGAATCACTCGCTCGAAGGAGACGACTTTCCCTTCTCCATCACCGTAAAACGCGTCGACGGCCGAAAACTGATCCAGCCGACGATCATCCTCAAGGGCGCAGCCGGGCCATCCGCAAACCACAATCACTGCCGAGGAAGCGGAAATCTGGACCGACCGCAGCGATCCCGAAGAAACCGATGTTGCGGCTGCGCTGCGTCAACGGCCAGTGGGACGGCGAAGGCGTGAGATACCATGTGCCGGGCGTATGGCTCCCGCTGCCGCAGGGAATGCCGATCGTCGTCCCGCCCCCCGACCGACATCACCGCGATTGGGTGGCGATGGGGGAAATCCCCAAGTCCATCGCAGAACTCCAGGCCGAGATCGACAACCTCAAGCGGCAACTGCCACGGGCAATCGCACTGCAAGAATCGTTTCAGAAGGCCAACAAGATCCTCGGCATCGTGGCGCCGCACAGACAACGTCGGCGCAAATCCAGCAGCAGATCGCCGACCGACAGTACAAGATCCTTCGCCTGCGCACCGAGCCGTATCGCCGCTGGTCGAACGGCTTCACCTGCTTGTGCTTTGCGTTGATCGGGATTCCGGTGGCGATGCTCTGGCGGCACGCCGACGCGCTGACGAACTTCTTCGTCTGCTTTCTGCCGATCCTGGCGTTGTACTATCCGTTGTTGATGATCAGCGAGAACTTCTCGACTTCCGGCACCCTGCCGCCGATTTCGTTCTGGATCGAGCAACGTCGCGCTCGCCATTCCCGCCGTCGTCGCTGCTCCGCTGGATCAACAAGCACTAATCCGCCGTCCAAGGACTCCTTGCTGCCGACAAACGCCCCCCGATTGCAATCGGGGGGCTTTCCCGCGCCGCGGGGATTTCCTGCGAGGCGGTCAGCAATCAGTCACCCGTAGGTTATGCTTTAGCATGACAGAGAGTGATGCATGCACGAGTGTTATGCTGAAGCATAACCTACACGCTCTCGCCTTTCAGTAATCAGCGGTCGCCGCTACGATTCCGTGCTCGACCGCCGCCGCGATTCGGTCGATCTGCTCCAGCGAGATGGCCAGCGGCGGCATCAGCACGATGACGTCTCCCAGGGGGCGAATCCACACGCCCTCGGTCAAGGCGTGGTCGCACACTTTCGCCCCGCGGCGCTCCGGCCACGGGTACGGCCTCTTGCTTTCAACGTCCTGCACCAACTCCACGGCGGCGATCATGCCGCAACGCCGCACGTGGCCGACGTGGGGCAAGCGGGCAATCCGCGCCAGATGCTCGTCGAGACGCGCCATCTTCGCCGGCAGCCGCTCCAGCGTCCGCTCCTGCTCGAACACGTCGAGCGTCGCCGCGGCGGCGGCCGCGCCCAGCGGATTGCCGCCGTAGGTGTGCCCGTGATAGAACGTCTTGCCTTCCGCGTGCGAGCCCAGGAACGCCTGCCAGATTTCATCGGTCGCCAGCGTGGCGGCCACGGGCAGATAGCCGCCGGTCATCCCCTTGCCGATGCAGAACAGGTCGGGCGAAACCCCCTCGTGCTCGCAGGCGAACATCCGCCCGGTGCGGCCGAAGCCGACCGCCACCTCGTCGGCGATCATCAGCACGTCGTATTTTCGCGTCAATTCGCGGACGCCGCGGAGATAGCCTTTCGGGTGCATGATCATGCCCGCCGCCGCCTGCACCAGCGGCTCGATAATCATGGCGGCGATCTTCTGCGTGATGCTCGGCCAACACCTCTTCCAGTTTTTGCAGGTGATACGCGCAAAGGTCTTCGGCAGCGACTCCCGGCGGCGTGCGGTACGTATCGGGGGCGGGCACGCGGAGCGTCTCGAACAGCAGCGGCCGAAACGCGGCGTGGAACTGTTCGATCCCGCCCACGCTCACGCAGCCGAGCGTGTCGCCGTGATACGCCTCGCCCAGGGCCACGTAGCACGTCTTTCGGAAAAGGGGTCAGAACTAATTTTCCGGCAGCCGTGACTCGAGATCCGGCTTGCTCTCAGAAAATAGTTCTGACCCCTTTTTCGTGCCGCCAGTATTGCAGGGCCATTTTGACGGCGACCTCGACCGCGGTGGCGCCGTCATCGGAGAAGAAGACGTGCCTCAGGCCCGGCGGGGCGAGATCGACCAGACGCTTGGCCAGCCGGATGGTCGTAGGATTCGAGCAGCCGAGATTCGTCACGTGCGCCACGCGGTCGAGTTGCTCGCGTACGGCGGCGTCGATCTGCGGGTGGCGATGGCCGTGGATGTTGCACCAGAGGCTGCTGCCGCCGTCGATGATAGCGGCGGCCGTCGATGTCGATCAGTTCGCAGCCCTCCGCCCGTTGGATGATCAGCGGCTCGTATTCGGCCATTTGCGTGAAGGCATGCCAGACGATCGTGCGATCCCAGTGGCGCAGCGTCTCGTGGTCGTTTGCGTTCGGTAGGTTATGCTTCAGCATAACGGCGTCGTATCCGTGCTGTAAGCTTGAGTTCACGCGAAACCGCAAGCGGTTTGGAAGCCGCGGAGCCGCCCGCTATTCGTGGCCGAGCGTCCAAGGCGGTCTTGAGTCAGCATCTGTTCAAGCTGCCTTCGCACCTCGTCCGGCGAGAGATGGACCTGCGGAATGCGGATGTGCGGATCGAGCGTTTCGTCGTCCCCGTCGTCCGCTTGCCACTGGGCCTGTTCCGCCTCTTGTTCGAGGGCCTCCAACCAACTGGGCAATTCGAAACCTGCGCCGAGCGTCTCCTTGGTGAAGCGATCGACCTGCTGCTCCAGTTGGCGGAGCACCGCCGGCGGCCGGCCGCTCGCGCAACTCCTCGATCGCCGGGCGGATCAGCGCGCAGAGCCGATCGATCTCCAGCGGCCGGAGAAAACGCTCGGCAAGATGTTCGGCGATGCTCGGCAGCCGCATGCCGTAGGTCTCGCAGAGCGTCTCGAAACGCCGCAGGTGCTGATTGGCCATCGGAGAGGTTCGCTCGGCGACCGCGCGGCGCCAGATCTCGGCAGCCCCTTCCCGGCCGCAACGCACCAGCGTCTCGTGCGCGACCGCCACCGGCTGGAGGTTCCACGCCAGCCGGTCGTAGCTCGCCCGCAGCCGCAGGAAATCGAGCAGCGTGTACAACATGTCGCCGCGATCCGACTGCGTGGTGATGCTGTTGTAATCGAGATACTCGCCGTAGTTCTCGACCACGGCCTCGATGGCGATTCCCAGCCAGTGCGCCGCGTCGTCGAGCGAAATGGCGGCGTCCAATTCGGTCAGCAGGCGGAAGGGCTCCTCGGCCTGGGGCTGCTTCGCGCAGCGTTTCCAGGTATTGCCGCACGCCCTGGTGCAGAATGCCGCGGAGGTTGCCGAGATTCATGAACCCCTGGGTGAAGAGATCGCTCGCCGTAGCGCTCGATGAACCGCTTCAAGCGCCGCCAGCGCTGCGGCTCGGCCACGGTTTCCAGCACGGAGAGCCGCACGCCGTGACTGTGGCTCAGCCAGCAACGGAGCAAGACCTCGACGGTCTGCTCCAAGCAGTCGATCAATCCAGCGTCGGCCGAGCGGGAGAACGGCGGGGATTTCGCTGGACTTGCGCGGCGGCAGGGGGCGGAGGAGTTGTCGGGAAATTCCTGCGAACGACGGCGTCTCGCCGACAACCTGTCCGTCCCTCGTCCGCCCTTTCCTTCTTCTTGCCCGCCGCGGTTCGGCCGACGTCCTGCCAATCGGCCGATGAGATCGCCAGGCACTGGGTGACGGCCCTGCAGGCGATCTCGAAGACGCGGTCGAACTCGGTGATCCCGCCGGGCCCGACCGGATGCGTCGATCTCCATCGTGTGTGCGGTTTCCAGCAACTGGCAGGTCTCGGTCAGCAATCCGAGCCGCGGCAGACACCAGGCGAAACGCCGCAGCACGCACTGGATCGAGCGGGCGGCGACGATCCGCTGCGCGATGCCGCCGCGCGCCGAGGGCCACGTAAAGCAAGGGCTGCTCGGCCAGCGAGCGCAGCAACTTCGGCCAGACCGCCCGCAAGCCGGCGGCGTCGCCGCGCAACAGGGCCGCGAGGGCCTCGCCCACCGATTGCTCCCACACCTCGATGTCCGCCGGCGGGCGACGGCCGGGCCATCGACGCGCGGATCATCCGTGCCGCGTCGCCCGTCTCCACGCACGCCTGAATGATCTCCTCCAGCAGCGTCTCCTTGACGCTGCGGCGGCGGTCGTATTCGACCAGCGACTCCTGCGTGCCCTGCGGCGGCGGAATTCGATGACGCTGCACCGATGCCAGCAAATCGAGCAATTGCCGGCGGTTTCGCGTCGCCTGGGCCAGCCAGCCGCTCAGCACGTCGTCGCGGTCGGCGGCGTCGTTGCCGGTGGGAGGCCGTCGCGCAGAGCTTCCACAATTCAGCCACCGTGGTGAGGAAACTCAACCGGCTGACGATCCGCTCGGCCTCGCCGACCAACTCGAAATCGGTGGGGTTCTCGCCGCTCTCGAAAATCTCCCCCTCGACGCCGTCGTCGGTGCTGTCGCGGTAGGTGACATCCTCGTAAGCGGCGCCGAACAGACCGCCGTCGTCCGCCTCGTCCTCCGCTTCGTCCTCGTCGCAAGTCGCGCGAACTCTTCGTCCGCCTCTTCTCGCGCCGCGGCGTTGCCCAGCGCCTGGGCGGCCATGTCGAAATGCGGCACCTGCCAATACTCGTCGGCATTGGCTTCGAGATAATCGAGGAACTTGCGGGCAAGGGACCAACGCGGCGGAGTGATCGCCGGCGTCTCGTCCGCACCGGGCGGCAGCCGGGCCGATGCACGTCCGCAAGCCCGCGGAGGTTGCCACTTGACTGGTTCGTCGTCCCAGAGGTCCTCCATCCAGAGCAGCGCCAGATCGTGGAAGGAGTAGTCCTCCTCGACCAGCGGGATTTCGTCGGCCTGGCTGAGCCATTGCACCAACAGGGCCATCGCCGCCACCGGGTCGCGGCGGTCCAGCAGCGTTTCGATCACCAGGGCGTAGGCCTTGGGCGAGCGGAAATGGGCGACGTTGCCGCGCCAGAAGGCGAGATCGCCGGCGGCGGCGCCGCCTTCGTGCCACGCCCGCAACGCCGCGGCCACGCTCTCGGCCGATTCGAGCGTGGCCTGGCCGGAGAAGCCCTCGATCGAGCCGACTTCGACGCTGGCGAACTGATCCCACCAGCGGGCCAGTTCGGCCAGGCTCCGCGAGAGCGCCTGCTTGCAGGCCGAGGTCGCCGGCCGCCGCGGCCGCCTTGTGAATCCGCACGTACAACATGAAGATGTCGCTCATCATGTCCAGCAGGTCGTCGATCCGATGGTCGTAGACGCTGTTCTCGACGGCGGGAAAGAGGCTGTACTGGCCGCCGAAACCGAGCATGTTCCAGGGATCGACCATCGCCCCGCACTCGATCGCCCGGCGGAGCAGGTCTTCGATCGGCGGCAATTCGGCGGCGGCCGCGGCCAGATCGCCGCGCTCGACCGCCAGGTGGGCGGCCGCCATGCGGCAACGCATCTCGCAGGTCATCCGCGCGGAGGCCACCGGCACGACCGCGGCTTGCCGCGCCGCCGCTTCGCTGTAGCCGATGGCCGCGAAAAGCCGCGCCAGATGCACGTGCTGCAATTGCAGGGCCCGGCGTCGGGCCAGATAGTGATTGAAATGCTGCCGCGCGCCGCCGAACGGCTGCCGCATCGCCGTCGCCTCGGCCCGCAGGCGCTCGGCGTGCGGCCCGTCAGCGTTCGCAACAACCGCTCGTAGAATGCGTCGCGATAGACGGCGATCTTCTGCACCAGCGTGGCCAGCGTGGCGGTGGAATCGTGGGCGTCGGGCCGATCGCCGCTGATGCCCGAGCCCATCAGCATCGTGCCCGCCAGCACCGCCGCCTCCTCGAACAGCACCTGCTTCCGCGGCAGCCGGCCGCGATGCTCCAGCCGGTCGAGCATGGCGTCGAGCGTCACCTGCTGCAACACGAACCGCCGGCAGCGGCCGGCGTTGTCCAATTGGTTCATGTCCCATTGGCCGAAGAGATAGTTGGGCCGCTTGTTGGCCGGATGATCGAAATCGTACGCCCGCGGATCGAGCGCCAACTCGTCGAGCTGCTCGATCGGGAACATCGCCTCGAATCGCATCGGCGGGATCGGTGGCGTCGAGAATCGCCAGGGCGGTCTCGACCAGTTCGCGGTACGGCCCGAAGGCGACGCCCGCGCCGCGAATCCACAGCGGAATCGGCCGCACCCATTCGTGTTCGTAGGGCTGGATTTTCTGCTCGGTGCGAAGCACGGCCACCGGCCGATGGCCGAGGTAATCGTTCAACTGGTGCAAGGCGGCGGAGACGATCCGCTCGGTCTGGTCCCATGGTCCCCCCTGCCGCAACACCGCTTCGCACACCCGGCCGATGAAAAACGGCTGAAACAGCTCCTCGTCGCTCTGATGAAACAACAGATCGCGGTGAAACTCGCGATAGGCCGGCAGGGCAGCGTCAAAACCAGCCGCAGCACCGCTTCGGCCTGATCGATCTGCTGGAAGACGTCCGACTTGCCGCGGGCCGCCTGCAATTCGGCCGCCAGCAGGTTTGCCGAGCGCTCGCCAAACCGGCTCGCTCGGCCGCGCGGATTGGCCGCCACCCAAGCGAAAAGCTTATTGAGGTTCTCAAGGAAGCGGGGTCGGACGTGCCCGAAGAGAAGTTCAGGTAGCCGAGCACGTCCTGGATGGTGGCGGCGATGTTGCGGCTCGACTTCTTGCGATCCATTCGATACCTCTTCCCCGCCGAGGCAAACCTCCTATGGTAGGTTCCCTTGTCAATTCAGTCTAGCGGGTGCGGAAGTGGGCAGCACGTCATCTTACAGTGTACCCCGATCTTGGCGTCCCCCCTGGTTGACGAGGTGAGAAGCTTGCTCGACAATAAGAGTATGACAAATTCACGTGTCGGCGTCTGGTTGATTGGTGGCAAAGGGGGGGTGGCCTCCACGGCAATCCTTGGCTTGCAGCCCTGAAGAGGGGCTAACCGATTCCGTCGGCCTGGCGACTCAATTGCCGCAATTTGCGACAACTGGGGCTGGTCGATTGGGAGCGGCTTGTCGTCGGCGGACACGATATTCGCCGCGTCCCGCTGCTTGCGGAGGCCGCCCAGATGGCCGGCGAGAGCCGAACCGCGCATGACGGCCCTCGTCGAGCAGTGCCGCGAGAACTGGAGCAGATCGACCGCCGCATTCGGCCGGGAACGATTTTCGGCGTCGGCCCGACGATCGCCGCGCTGGCCGATGCCGACCTTCCCCGCGACGAAACGCCCCGCGAGGCGATCGCCCCGGTGGCCGCGACATGGCCGAGTTCGTCGGCGGCGAAGGGCTGGCCCATCTGATCGTGGTCAACGTGGCCTCGACCGAGCCGGCGGTCGATGCGTCGAGGCTGCCAGCCGGTTGGGCGGAATTCGAGAAGCTGTTCGACCTCGGCCCGCAGTGTCCGTTGCCGGCGAGTTCGCTGTATGCGATTGCGGCATTGGACGGCGGGCTATTCCTACATCAACTTCACCCCGTCGCTGGGCTCCTCGCCGGCGGCGATCGACGAGCTTGCCCGGCTGCGCGGCACGCGGCATTACGGCTGCGACGGCAAGACGGGCGAAACGCTGATGAAAAGCGTGTTGGCCCCGATGTTCGCCCGGCGAAATCTCCGCGTGATGAGTTGGGTCGGCCACAACATCTTCGGCAACATGGACGGCCAGGTCCTGAACGATCCGGCCAACAAGCAGGCGAAAGTGGTCAGCAAGGACCGCCTGCTGGGCGAAGTCCTCGAAGAGATGAACTGGTTCAGGGGCTACATAG